>CAZVWW010000236.1:0-2511 GCA_964631265.1 uncultured Thermotogaceae bacterium | reverse complement strand
CATAAAACCACCTCGTTGAAATAGTTGACCTATTATACCAGAAAAATAAAACAATGTCTTATCAAACCCTGAAGACCAAACCCTTCTTCACCCCAACCCCTTCCCCCAAGCGCCCCTCCCACATAATTCTCACGTCCCCTCTTATTCTCTCACACCATCCTCCCTTTTTTCTCGCGCCCCTTTTTCTCTCGCGCCATCTCCCCCGGGGTGGCGCGTGGAACCCCGAAAACACCCACCCCTGGGTGTTTCCCTTATTCTCCGAAACGTTCCGAACCGCAAACCTCCGCCATCAACCAACAACAAAAACAAAAAGGACAAGAGCCAGGGGACTCTTGCCGGGATAACGGTTGCATCCCGGGGACATGCAACCAGAAAAAAATAAAAACCATCGCCCTCCCATTATTCTCGCGCCACCTCCCCGGGGTGGCGCGTGGAACTCCGAAAACACCCACCCTTGGGTGTTTCCCTTATTTTCCGGAACGTTCCGAACCACAAACCCCCGCCATCAACCAACAACAAAAGCAAAAACAAAAAGGACAAGAGCCAGGGGACTCTTGCCGGGATAACGGTTGCACGCCGGGGACGTGCAACCAGAAAAAAATAAAAAAGACATGAAAGCAACCGCCCCCATGTCTCAAACCAAAACCCCTCTATATCAAAAGCCATCAACCCGCAACAATATTCACAAGCTTCCCGGGAACCACAATCACCTTCCGAACGCTCTTGCCCTCAAGCCGCTCGGCGATCTTCTCACGCGCCAGCGCCATCTTCTCGGTCTCCTCTTTCGCCTGCCCCTTCGGTGCCTTGAACTTGTCACGGACCTTCCCGTTGATCTGAACCACAATCGGAACCTCGTCAACCGCCATGGCCTTCTCATCATATCCGGGCCAGCGCTGCTCGACGACGAGGCCCCTGTTGCCCTTCATTGACCAGAGCTCCTCCGCCATATGCGGGGCGAACGGGGTCAGGATGATGAGGAACTTATCCATGACCTCCTCGAGCAGCTCCGCGTTCCAATCGGAGGCCTTCTTCTTGGAGATATAATGAGACAGCTCGTTGTTCAGCTCCATCATACCACTGATGGCCGTGTTGAAATGGAAATCGACCTCAATATCCTCCGTTATCTTCTTAATCATCGTATGCAGCTTTCTCCTGAGCGCCTTCTCATCCTTATCGAAGCCCTTGCCGGCGTCATCCGTCCCGGCATCCAGGATCGTCTGGAAAGTCTTCCAGACACGCTTTAAAAAGCGATGAGCCCCCTCGATACCCTTGTCATTCCACTCGGCATCCTTCTCCGGCGGGCCGATGAAGAGCGTGTACACCCGCAGCGTATCCGCCCCGAACTCCTCAACCATCCGGTCCGGTGAGACGACGTTGCCCTTGGACTTGGACATCTTGAAACCATCCTTGTAGATCATCCCCTGCGTGAAGAGGTTCTTGAAAGGCTCCTCAAAATCAACCATCCCGATATCGTGATAGAACTTGGTGACAAACCGCGAATAGAGCAGATGCAGAATCGCATGCTCCACCCCGCCGATATACTGATTAACCGGGAGCCACGCATTCACATCCCTGGACTTGAACGGCGCCGTCTCGAGATCCGGATTGATAAACCGCAGATAATACCACGAGCTGTCCACGAACGTGTCCATGGTGTCCACTTCCCGAATCGCAGGGCCGCCGCATTTGGGGCATTCCGTTTTGAGAAAATCCTCATCCTCCGTCAACGGCGACTTCCCGCTCGGATCGAACTTCACATCCCTTGGCAGCCGGACGGGCAGGTCCTTCTCGGGAACGGGGACCATCCCGCAACGCTCACAATAAACCACCGGAATAGGCGCTCCCCAGTATCTCTGCCTGGAAATCAGCCAGTCCCGCAGCTTGTATTGCACCGTCCCCTCACCAATCGAGCGCTCCTCAAGCCATTTGATAATCTTCCCGATGGCCTCCTCACTTGACAAGCCCGAAAAGGGGCCGGAATTAACCAGAACACCCGAACCGGTATAAGGCTCCTTGAGCGGGGCGTTGGCAATCGAATCCTCCGGATCGTCAATGACCACCCGGATCGGGATGTCATATTTCGTGGCGAATTCAAAGTCACGCGTATCATGAGCCGGAACGGCCATAATGGCCCCCGTCCCGTATTCCATGAGGATGTAGTTCGCCGCATAGATTGGAATCTTCTCCCCGTTGACCGGGTTTGTGGCATAGGTGCCGAGAAAGATCCCCTCCTTCTCATACTCCTCCGAAGACCTCAGATAACGGTCCTCCTTCGTCACCCGCTCGGTAAACGCACGAACCTCCTCACGCTTTTCCGGGACGGTCAGCTGTTCGATGAGCGGGGACTCCGGCGCCACCGCCATGAAGGTCACCCCCCAGAGCGTGTCCGGCCTCGTGGTGAAGACATCGAGCTTAATCCCCTTTTCCTCAATCTCAAAGGTCACCTGAGAGCCCTTACTCTTGCCGATCCAGTTCTTCTGCATCGTCTTCACATTCTCCGGCCAGTCGCCG
>CAZVWW010000235.1:0-2626 GCA_964631265.1 uncultured Thermotogaceae bacterium | reverse complement strand
AGAGACTGCCACATAAGCAATGTTTATCTGCAATGACCTCCGTCCCTTTTGTTTACTTCGATAAAAACAGAAGAAGCGATAAAAGAAAGCCATAAAGTTTTAATCGTTGAAGACAATGAAACGATTCTGGATTATGTCAAAAAAGTCTTAGCAACATGCTCCGAAAGTATTCATGTGGTTGAAGCCAGAAATGGCATAGAGGGTTATAAACAGTTTAAAGCCGAGGAGCCTGATTTGATTTTCATGGATATCGTCATGCCGGAAAGTGACGGGTATCAGGCGACGGCAATGATCAGACAAGAAGACCAAACAGTACCCATCATCGCTTTAACCGCCAAGGCATTGCAGGGTGAAAAAGAAGAGTGCGGAACCTGTCCCTCTGATCCCCCAAGAGGTTAAAGGACCAGGTATTTAAAGAGAATATAAGCCGAAGCCACAACCCCTGATACGATGACGAGAGGATAGGCGTATTGAAAAAACTTTGGAAATGTCACTTTTCCTCTTTCGAGCTTATCACTCATACCGGCAACAACAATGTTAGCAGCAGCTCCGACCACTGTCATATTACCGCCAAAACAGGTTCCCATAACAAGTGCCCACCAAATGTCCGGATTAATCACGATCCCCGCTGTGGCAGCCTTTTCAATGATGGATTGGACGATGGGCACCATGATCATCGCCATCGGCACGGCACTCATGACACCGGTTAACAACAACGGCACCCAAATGATCAACAGCATCAGGATGATATTCGCAACGGTCTGGGTAATCCCGGGGATCTTCGTCACACTGATAATCGCCGTTCCGATTAAATCGATCACACCGATACTTTGGAGTGCAAAAACGATGACAAACATACCGATGAAAAAGAAGATCGTTCCCCATTCCATTTTTGAGAAGATTTCCTGCATATCGTTGTCATCCGCTTTCAGAACGATTAGAAAGACTCCGCCGGCCATCAATGCCACAACGGCCGGGTCGAATCCCCATTGAGGCGGAAGGGTAAATCCGATGATGGCGAGAAAGAACATCGAAAATGACTTCATTAACAGCCTTTTATCCGTTATTTGTGATTTCGGGTCCGTTTCCATGAATTGGGTCAGCAATTTTTTCTTATCCTCACTAAGCTTGAAAACCTCCCTCTCTTTTCTCACCATTAGAAAAAGTAATACACCAAGTGTCAATAAAACACCCGGAGAAACGTTGACGAGAAATTCGGTAAAGGATTTTTCTGCGGCAAAACCGATAATCATATTCGGCGGATCCCCGATTAAGGTTGCCGTACCACCAAGATTTGCCGAAAGGATAATCATGATGAGAAAGGGAAAGGGATTCTTATCGATCGTTTCCATGATGGCCAGAATAACAGGAACAAAGACCATGACAGTGCTCACGTTGTTTAGAAAGGCCGAACTGACCGCAACCGTCAAACTTGTTATCAGATAAAGGGCTAAAAGATTGCCTTTACTGGCTCTGACAACATTGATGGCAAGATACTGAAAAAAGCCTGATTTTTCAATAAAGGGCATGATAATCATCATACCGACCAGCAGGGCGATCGTCTTAAAATCAACAAATTCGCTTAAATGTTCTAAATCAAGTCCCGGAACGATATTGAAGATGGAATTAAATGAGATCAAAATTGCTCCGGCTGCAAAGGCAGACGCAGCTTTGTTCATTTTCCCGGAAATCAGATTGTAATAGACCCAAATCAGGAATGCTACAACAAGAAATTTAAAAACAATGTCCATACAATGCCTCCGTGATAACGATATTTATAAAAACCCTTTATTAGTGTACGCTTTTTACGAAGAAAAAACAACTCGCACGTACATTTGATTCTCATAATTTTCAAACAGGCTAACACGCGAACGCCAATGGGACGTTCTTGCTTCCATCCATAAGGGTTTACAAAATGGAGAGGGTTAAGCGGCGGCATTTCCTATGGTTATGCAAAACAAAACCGGCCCGAAGGCCGGTATGAATGTATAAGTTAACGTTTCTTTATCTGCTGACTGCGTCAAAGAAGATATCCTTGTTCCGCTCGAGCAATTCTTCTCTTTTCTTCTGGTTGAATAATCTTCTGATCTTTTTCATCCTAATCCCTCCTTCCGGGGTTCGTTGTTCTCTTTCTTGATGTTCAACTACAGTATATTCTCTGTACCAGCCTCCACGTCAAGAGCGAGTTATAGCCTGATTTTGTAAAACTTTGATGAAATCGCGGGGTAGACTACGTGGATCACGTGGATCAGAGGGATAAATCCTTTGATCCATTCCCCTTCCCTCTCGTTCCAGGTCCCCCGGCCTGGAACGGCTAAACAAACCAACAACCTCCCCCGGGGTTGTTTCCGACTTCCCGGTCTTGCATTTTTGAGGCAGTACATCTTCCTAAGGAGCCGAGAGAGTTCTTTTTGTAAAACAAGTTGCTTTTCTTTTTTTGTTCTTGGTACTGACAGTCTTTCCCGGCTTCGAACGCTTCAGAGAAAAGGAAAACACCCGGGGGGGGTGTTTTCTGTTTTAGCGCCGCACCCCGGGGGAGGTGCGGCGAGGATAGGAATGGGGGAGGTGTGGCGAGGGTTGGGAGGGGGGAGGTGCGAGGGTAACGGGATTTACTGCGTGAAATATG
>CAZVWW010000234.1:0-2626 GCA_964631265.1 uncultured Thermotogaceae bacterium | reverse complement strand
AAAAGTCCAATGAAGTTTCTGCGAATCGAAACTTCACGAAAACAACCGATTACGGAAAGCTGCACCGTTGATTATGGTATTCTAAAACTGCACCGCGATATCACCCAAAAAGTGAACCAGTAAGCAACAATGACTTATAATACCTCCATGAAAAAAATATTAAAGTGGAGGGAAAACGGAGATGATAACGTTGGTTCAAAAACAGAAGATCATAATCGAAGCGATGCAAAGAGGAAAATCAGAAAGAGCCATAGCTAGAGAGATGGGGATCAGCCGAAACACCGTGAGAAAATATCTGAAGGCATACCGGGAAGAACTCCAAAAACTTGAAACAGCAGATGGAAAAACCGTTGACAAAGAAGAAATCATCGAGGAAATTGTCAAGACGCCGAAATACGAGCGGAAAAACCCCTACAAGCCCAAGATGACACCGATCATTGAAAAGTTCATAGAAGAAAAACTGGCGATCAACAAAAAGCGCAAAGAGCTGGGGATACACAAGCAGTTGTTGACCATCACCGAGATTCATGAGAAGCTCATAGAGGCCGGGCACGATATTGGCTACACCAGTGTGCGTAACTATATCAGCAAAAAGGAAACGGCATCAAAAGAAGCCTTTATCCGACAGCAATATGCGCCCGGAGAAATCGTGGAATTCGATTGGGGAGAAATCAAACTGTTCCTGGATGGCCAATTACGAAAGATACAAGCCGCTGTTTTTGTGAGCGCTTACAGCAATGATCTCTACGCCGTTCTCTTTTACAGACAAAACACCGAATGTTTCCTGCAAGCCCATGCCGATTATCTGGAGTACCTGGGAGGAACACCACGGCAACTGGTCTACGACAACATGAAAGTGGCTGTGAAAAAGCTGGCCGGCACTGAAAAAGAACCAACAGAGGCCCTGTTGAAACTGTCCGCGTATTATGGATTTGACTTCAGGTTTTGCAACATCCGAAAAGGCAACGAAAAAGGGCATGTGGAAAAAGGTGTTTTTGTACTTGAACGGAAAGTGTTTTCACGGAAACTCGAATTTGAAACCCTGGAAGAAGCCCAGGCCTTTCTCAACCAAAGACTGGCCGTGCTGAATCAGGATAAACAGGAACGACTGGCTCAAGACAGAGCGGCCCTCGACGCCCCACGACCGAAGATGGAACTGGGGATTATGGAAGTGCGCAAAGTGGACAAATACGCCACCATCAGTGTGGATACCAACCATTATTCCGTTCCGGACCAATACGCCCAAAAGGCGGTGAAAGTGAAACTGTATCCGAACAAGATCATTCTTTACGACATGAAGACCGACAAAAAAGTCGACCGACATGAAAGACTGGACCAGAGAGGAGCGTGGAAGATGAAGATTAACCATTACCTGAAAACCCTTAAAAGAAAGCCCGGTGCTATTGCCAATTCAGTGGCATTAGACCAGGCCCAAATACAAATAAAAAACATCTACAATGACCATTTTACCAGAAAACCGAAAGAATTCTGGAGTTTCTTTGAAACTCCTAAGGAATTTTAAGAAAATTCCAATAGACCTGCTGTATTTCATGGCCAAAGAAAATGTAAGTGTTGAACAAGTCCTGGATGCAATCGAGACCCTCAAGCACAAACATCACCGGGAGATCACGACAGACAAGATACAACTCATCTGCCTGCGAAAAGAATACACAGAGATGAAAGAAAGCCCCATTGAAGAACTGTCGAGGCAACAGTTGAAAGCCTTTAGCGAGATGGTTGGATGAAGATCAACGAACAGATTGAACAGTTGACCAAGCAATTACGGCTGCCACATATCCGCAGACATTATGAGACAATCACCCAGCAGGCGATAGAAGACAAAGACCACTATCTGGATTACCTGAAAGCACTGCTGGAGATCGAGTGCGAAAACAGACAGGAAGACGCCCGACTCAGACGCATCCGGCTGGCCAAATTTCCGCAGAAGAAGTACCTCGAAGACCTGAAAGAAGCGTATTTGCCGGACGATGCCCGGAAAAAACTGGGAATGATGAAGACACTGGACTTCATAAAAGCGGGACAAAACATCATACTTTATGGAACGCCCGGCACCGGGAAGTCGCACATAGCAGTTGGTTTAGGGATAAAAGCCTGTATGGCAGGGTATCGTGTCCTGTTCACCTCTGTCCCCTCCCTGCTGGTTCAATTGAGAGAATCGCGGTCTGAAAGAAAACTCAGACGCTTTCAAAGCAAATTTGAGAAATACGATTTAGTCATTTGTGATGAATTGGGCTACATCTCATTTGACAAAGAAGGGGCCGAGTTATTATTCACCAACCTGTCGCTGAGAACGGAAAAGAAATCGATCATCATTACCACCAATCTTTCCTTTGACCGATGGGAAGAGATCTTTGCAGACCCGGTCCTAACAGCAGCGATGGTGGATCGACTAACGCACAAGGCGATTATGATTAACATGACGGGCAACAGCTACAGAATGATGGAAACCAAAGAGATGATGGCGTCTTTTAAGACTTGATTTTTTCCGAGAAAGTGGTTCAGTTTTCGAGCACGAATTGGTTCACTATTCACTTGACAAAAGCACACCGTCTTGTCTCAGAAGACCGGTTGAGCACAGAAAAGCAAGAAAAAGACAGACCAAAAA
>CAZVWW010000233.1:0-2638 GCA_964631265.1 uncultured Thermotogaceae bacterium | reverse complement strand
TAGTGACTCGAAAAAATGAGTTTCACTGTTTTCCTTGTTAAAGGTTCTATGATATAATTCTTTTGTGATAAGTTAAAGTTCAAATTAAAAAACGTATGGGGGTTATAACATGGCAAAACTTGAAATCAAGAGTATCAAAACGAAATTGTTGCTCTATTTTATTCCCGCGACGGTCATTGTTCTTGTGGCTGCAGCGTTTATTATTGGTCTGATTGCCAGGAACAGTACCACAGATTTAACCGAGGATCTCACCACTGAGATTGTTAATGCCTCTGAGATGAGTGTTGAAGAGTGGTTAAATGGTATGAAAAAAGAGTTATCGAATCTGGCGATCACCAATGTTGTGAAGAGCATGGATCCCGATCAATTTGTCCCCAGGTTGAAAGAGGTCGTTAATCGCAACGAAGGTCTTTATGAAACGGCTTTTGTGACCTATCCGGATGGGAAAGCGTACACAGCTGATTGGGCGGAAGTTGAGCTGAGCAGCAGGGGCTATTTTGGCAGAATATTCCGGGATGGTGATGATTTTGCCATCAGTAATGCCCTGATTAGCAAGGCCACCGGCGAGCCGATTTTCGTTGTGGCAACCGCTATTAAAAAAGACAACAAAACGATTGGTTTATTGGGACTAAATATCACTTTGAATACTTTGAAAGAGAAGCTAAATTCCATTAAGATCGGTGATGACGGGTTTGTCTTTTTAGTCGATGGAACGGGCTTGACCCTTTCCCATCCGGATGAGGATATGATTATGTCATTCGATATGACGGACACAAAAAAAGACGGTTTTGTCGGGCTTGAAGAGGCCGGCATCAGAATGACAAAGGGGGAAAGTGATATTGTCAGCTATACCAGACCGGATGGTTCAGACTATGCGCTTTTCTTCCGGCCTGTTGCACACACCCCAAATTGGTCACTGGGGGCCGTCGTTCCTCAGGCACAAATCAACGAGACCAGTAATCAGATTCTCAATATCATCATTCTCGCTTTCCTGATTATCATCGCTGTTATTGTTGTTATTGCCATCTTTGTGGGAATTGTTTTCTCCACACCAGTGAAAGAGTTGGCGAAAATAGTCCTCAGAATTGCCGATTATGATTTAACCTATGAAGAAGACAGCAAGGCTCTCAAGTACTTGAAACAAAAAGATGAAATCGGGCAGATGACTAATGCACTGGCAACCATGCAGACAAATCTCATCAGCTTAATCAAGAAAGTTGACGAGGATGCCAAATCCATGTCCGATGCCTCAAACAATTTGGCCTCCGTTTCGGAAGAACAATCCGCATCAGCAGAGGAGCTTACTTCTCAGTCCCAGAATGTTGAAAGCAACGTTCAAAATACATCAGCCTCAATTGAAGAGGTTACTTCCGGGGTTGAAGAAGTGGCGGCAAGTTCTCAGGATGTCTCGAAGAATTCTCAGGAATTGGCAACAGACATCGAACAAACTGAAAAAGCTGTTAAATTGGGCCAAAAGGAACTGGAAACCCAGCGCCAAAAGATGGAGCAAGTGGACCAACAGAACGACAACACACAGGATATTGTCACCACAGTGGCTGAAAAGGCCAACAACGTTCAGGAAATCGTCAATACCATCTCATCCATATCCGAACAGACGAATCTGCTGGCATTGAATGCAGCCATAGAAGCCGCCCGTGCCGGAGAAGCCGGTAAAGGGTTTGCCGTAGTGGCGGATGAGATTCGAAAACTGGCAGAAGAAAGTCAAAGTGCCTCGGCCAATATAGCCAATATCCTCAATGAAATCGATGAAGGGTCCGATAATGCGAACGAGGCCGTTAAAAAGACGGTTACGCTCTATAAGGAACTCAGAGAAGGCAACAAAAAAGTTGTGGAACAGTTCGACCAGATAACCAACTACATGGAAACGGTTAATAACCGTGTGGAAGCCTTAATGGGAGCGGCTGAAGAACAAAGCGCCTCAGCTGAGGAAATGTCATCTGCCATGGATACATCTGCTCAGTCCACATCACAAATCTCCGAAGAGATCGAGCAGATGTCATCCGCCATCGAGCAGCAGTCAAACGGTGCCCAGCAAGTCACCGAATCCGCAGAAGAGCTCAGCCGTTTGGCAGGGGAATTAGAAGGTGAAATCGAGAAATTCAAATATTGAAGATTTGATTATTGACCATACGCGGACAAACCGGAGGGACGGTTTTTGTGGTGAGTTCATTTCACTAACCACAAGAACTGGCCCTCCGGTTTTACATCAAACACATTCACATAGCATTTAGTCCGAGGAATCGCCCCCGTGGAGAATTATAAAGCTAAGACCTCCACCCGTTTTCCGTCGACCCCAAGTGAAAGTTTTAATATCTTCTCATAGCCTTCTGATTCCAGTTCGCTTAGGTATTTCTTCTCTACTATCTGATCCATCCCCTCGCGGGTTTTATCCGCTGAGGCTTTGATCTCAATGACCGCACTGTAATTCTCCCGGTCCTTGGCCTTTAAAAGGATATCATACCGGCCCTCTCCGGACTCTCTGTTGGATTTGATCCAATACCCGCCGCTCAGATGGGCGAAGATCCCCAGCAGGATCATGTGATAGGTGTTTTCGGGCTCTCCGTTGATATCATAATAGCTCAATGTCTCCATCACAAAGCGCTTCAGTTTCTCGCCG
>CAZVWW010000232.1:0-2738 GCA_964631265.1 uncultured Thermotogaceae bacterium | reverse complement strand
CCCTGACAGGCCCAAACGGTTGTGGCAAAACAACATTGTTAAAATGCATTGTCGGAGAGTCAGAGCCGGATAGCGGTGAGATCTTCCTGGATGCCGATACCCGTTTTGGTTATTTGAAACAAAGGGATGTCTCTTACAAGGGAAAAGTGAAATATTTTCTACTGAAAGAATTTGAGGGATTGCAACAAACGCTGATCAAGATGGAAGCCCCGGGGGTTGCCGCAAACGAGTACACACTATTGATGGATGATTATATTCAGAAAAACGGTTTCGATATAGAAATACAACTCCTGAAGGAGCTTGGGCAGTTTGGATTTAAAGAGACGATCATGGAGACCAACATGAACATCCTTTCACCTGGCCAGAAGAAGATCATGGAGACCGTCAGCATCATGATTCTCCGGCCGGACCTTTTCATCATGGATGAACCGACCAATCATCTGGATATATCGATGCGGGTCTTTTTGGAAAATTATATCAACAGGAAAAAACGCCAAGGCATTTCTTTTCTGATCGTCAGTCACGACAGGACTTTTCTTGACCGGGTAACGGATCAAACGGTTTATATCAAAAGAGGGGTTTCCCAACAAGTTAAAGGTGGCTATTCACACATGCTCGAGACACTTGACAGACGCTATCAGTCGAAAAAGAAAGAAAGCGAGAACATCGAGAAAAAGATCGGTAAGCTTGAACAGCTGGCCCGGAAGAAAACCGTCTGGTCTTCAAAGGTTGAGGGGCGGAAATACGCCAAAAACAGAAAAGGCCTCAAAGACCCGGGGAAACTGGATAAGGGATTTATCGGCTCAAAAGCCTCGAAACTGGCAAAAACAGCGAAAGCAACTGCTGTCAGAAAAAACCGGTTGATTGAAAGACTCAAGGAGACAAAGCCCTTTGTAGAAAAACCGGTCAAGCTGCCACGCAACCAACAAAAGATTGACAACCGGATTTTCACCGATGTTCAGGAGTTAGGCTTTCGCTATGAACCGGATATCCCGCTCCTGGAAGATATCACATTTCAAGTCAGCACAAAAGACAGGATCGCCTTGATCGGGGAAAACGGATGCGGTAAAACAACTTTTTTGAAATTGTTGAACAACGAACTCCGTAATTTTTCAGGTAGCATATACCGTAATGAACATGTTCGTTATGCCTATATCACCCAGAATATCCAACGCTTTTTTGTCAGAAAGCGGCTGATAGAAAATTTTGACGATTTGAACTGCGAACATTCCGTGATCCATGCGGGATTGAAATCCGCCGGACTGAAAGAGGAAGCTCTCATACAAGACGTCAAGTCCCTCAGCAGAGGAGAACTGATGAAAGCGGCTTTAGTCAAGGTCCTTTTAAGCGGGGTGGAGTTCATTCTAATGGATGAGCCGACCAATCATCTCGATATTGAAACCCTTGAGGTCCTTCAGGAAATATTGGGAAATTATAACGGCGGGATGATGTTCATCAGCCATGACAGGCGATTTGTATCCCAGAACGCGGATGACATATACACACTCGAAGATGGGAAGTTGAGGGTTTTTCATTTGTGACGGCTACACCGGAGACAGTTTGTCCCGTTCCTGCCGGGGAAGGGTTGGAGTTGTTTTTTCGGGAGTTGGTAATAATACACATAAATATATGCGTCTAATATTAATAGCCATCAATTAAAAAAGCAGCAAAAAAATCTGAAGGAGGAACTGATGATGAAGAAGATTTTGTTATTGACAATGATTGTCTTTGTTTCTATCACCATATTTGCCGCAACCCCGACAATTGACGGCACACTTGACGGAGAGATGGATGTTTACAAGGATCCATCGGGAAATTTTGAACTGCATTGGAAAGTATTAAACGACTCTGAGATTTATATGGGTCTCAACGCCAAGACAACCGGGTGGCTATCGGTTGGTTTCGATCCCTCATTCATGATGAAAGGGGCGGATATTAAAATCGCCAATATCGTCGAAGGTGAAGTAACCCTGGAGGATCATTTTGGAACTTCTCCCACGGGACACAAGAAGGATAGGGAAAACGAGATTGAACAATCTGCCGGTAAAGAAGAAAATGATTGGACATTCGTAGAATTCATTATGCCGCTGGATACTGGAAATGAAGATGATAAAGCGATCCTACCGGGGAAGAAGATGAAAGTCATTTTTGCATATTCTTCTTCAACAGATGCATTCTGGAGAAAACACAGTTTCAGAACGTCAACCGAGTTGGTATTCTGATATGGAGGCCATTCTGAGGTTTGCCTATCTCAGCTTTTTGGGAATGCCGATGATCGCCTGGCTGGGCATTGTAACCTATATCCTCTTATTCCTGACCGGTTTTCTCCAGGTATTGAAGATGAAGCAGAAGATGAAGCTCAGCTTCAAAGCGCATAAGACCATGGCGATGGTGACGATTGTTTTCGGTACGATTCACGGAGCGCTTGTTATGTTGACCTATTTATGAGAGGCGAATCACCGGAGGGACGGTTCGTGCGGCTGAGCAAGGTCGTTACATAAAGCGGGTGGAAATCCCTCCGGTTTGCTCCGGTAAGTCCGCGCAGTGATTTCATTTTGACGTATCAGGTTGCAAATCCGGAATGATGATCAGCTCATCAAGCTGGCGTGATTGATCGGCAGCATAAGGGATAAAACCATAACTTCTGGCTTTATTGATGAATCTTTCAGGCAGGTCATTGATCGGATAGACATAATCCGTGACAAAGACCATTTTGCCGTATTTCTGCAGGCGTTCCA
>CAZVWW010000231.1:0-2766 GCA_964631265.1 uncultured Thermotogaceae bacterium | reverse complement strand
TATCCGTGAATTTCACGGCGTTTGTCAGCAGATTCACCAGGATTTGACTCAGTCTCGGGCCATCCACCTCAACGATTCGGGGGATGTTGTCGGCGACGGAGTGGGTCAAAAGCACCCCTTTTGCTTCCGCTCTGAAACGGACTATGGAACAGGTGTCATCTAACAGTTTCCTCAGATTCGTTTTTTCCGGAGAGAGTTCCAATTTTCCGGCCTCTATCTTCGAGAAATCGAGGATCTCACCGATGATCTCCGTCAGGTGCTTGGCGGAGGCGGTTACGATGTCCAGAAAATTTTTCTGTTCCTCATCCAAAGGGGTTGTTCTGAGGATATCACTGAAACCGATGATGCCGTTCAACGGGGTGCGGATCTCATGGCTCATGTTGGCGAGAAACTCGCTCTTGGCCTGGTTGGCCTTCTGTGCAGTTGTCTTGGCATTTCGCAATTCTGTTATATTTATGCCATATTCCACCACTCCCATGACATTTTTATCTTTGTCTTTTATCGGAGCTGTTAATACTTGTAATGCCTTTCCGGAAGATTGTTCTCGTGGATCTTCAGGGGTCGTTGTTTCAGAATAATATTCTCCTGTTTCAATCACTTTTACAAGATTGCACCAGGGGCAAGGGGTGTCTCTATCCATAAATGCCTGATAACATTTCTTGCCCATTACTTTTTCGAAAGAGTCGTATTTCACTTTTCCAGCCCGTATCCTGTTCTTGTTTGCCATGAGAATGTTGTGATATTTATCGATGACTAACAACATTCCAGGCAAAGCATTGATAATTGATTGGAGCATGTTCCGGTTTTGTTCAATGATTTCTTTTTGTCGGGACAATTCTTCTTGCTGTTTTTTCTGTTGAGAGATATCGATATTGGTGCCCGTCCATCGGATCGGTTTGCCAGTCTTGTCTCTTTCAATGTCTCCTCGTGTGCTTATCCAGTGCCAACTGCCGTCTTTGTGGCGTAGACGGTGCTCGATCTCGTAGTGTTTCGTTTTGCCCTCTAAATAGTCGTTTATGGCCTTTTCAATTCGAGGGGCATCGTCCGGATGCCAGAGGTTTTTCCAACCTGAGAAGTCATTTTTCACTTCATGGTCTTCATATCCCAACATACTTTTCCAGCGTTTGGAAAAGAAGACCTGGTTTTTTACCATGTCCCAATCCCACAGACCGGCACCGGTTCCTTCAATGGCTCGGCTGAAACGATCTTCACTTTCTCGAAGCCTTTCCTCGGCCTTTTTTTGCTCGGTAATATCGGAAGTGAGGGTTGCAAAACGGTTCTTCCCCGTGGAGACCGCAGAAATGGAAAAGTGTTTCTCCATGGGAGGAAAAAAGGTTTCGAAGTGACGGGGTCTACCATTCATGGCCACAGAAGCGTATTCATCGAGATATGGCGGGGTGGTGGTTCCATACACCTCGGTTGCCAACTTGCCCACGGCTTGCTCTTCGGTGATGCCGGTGACCTCTGTAAAACGACGATTGCACCCCAAGATGCGGTAGTTGACGGGTGTACCGTGATCATCAAAGACCAGTTCATGGAGCACGACATGTTCGGTCATGGATTGAAAGAAGGTGCTCAATTTTTCTTCGCTTTCCTTCAATGCCTCCTCGGCCAGCTTGCGGTCGGTGATATCCGCTGCGAAGGCCATTTTAACCATTCGCCCGTCAACCCATTCTATAGCTCTATCCCAACAATCGTACCAGCGCCCATCGATCGGATTCTGATGCTCCCATCGGTAGAGCCCTGTGGGCTTTCCCTCGTCATCCACAAGCTTATTGTTGGGGCAGAACGGACAGGGGCCCGTTTGCTCTCCTTGCATGATCTGCCAGCACTTTTTTCCCACGATATCCCCCCAGCGTTTACCGCCCTGTTCGTTGACCAGCAATATCTCATGCGTGTCCATGTCTGAGATGTATACCGTTGCATCCAGGCTGTTTATTACCGTGAGTAATTGGTTATGGGCAGTCTCGAGGTCCTTTTTTGCCTTGCGTTCCTCGGTGATGTCCCTGACCGCCCCCAGAATTAATCCGTTTACACGGTCGTACAAACTGACGCTGACTGAGATGTCTATTTCATCGCCTTTTGCTGTCCGGATTCGGTGTTCTATGATGCCGCTGGCACCCTTTTCAATGAATTCGTTCAGCTTTTTTTCACTACGCTTTTGGTCTTCCTCGTTCATCATAAAATCCCGGATGTTTTTATTGACAAACGCCTCTTTTCCGAGACCGTACATCTCACATATCCTACCATTGACGGCTTTTATGTTGCCCGTTGCATCGTGGATCAACAACCCGTCATTGGAGAGTTCAAATACCCTTTCGGATAGCCGTTTTGAACGCTGCCGCTGCAAAAAGAGTCCGACGATATCGGCAAAGAGAGAGGCATCGTGTTTGTTTTTCAGAAATTGGCCCTTTTTAAAGGTCAGTGTAAAATTGCCAACTAAATTCTCTTCCTGACGGGTTTTGATAACATAGACCTTTCCGGTGTTGAAAGCCTTCTCAGCCTCTTTAAGTTGTTCTTCAAAGGTGGCGTTTCGCGTTAGCTCGTGGAGATGCTCAAAGCAGGTGACGGTCTGGTCCTTGATCATTTCGGTTCTTTCGGTGATGACGTCCCGGGCCTTGTTGAGCGGGTTAAAGCCAAGATGATTGATAATCTCTTTAAGTTTGCCTGAAACACCGGCGACGGCAACGGTTTTTATCGTTTCATTGTTTTGCATGTAAAGATTCAGGGAGACAGAAGAGGCGCCGGTAATGGCTTGCATCTTTT
>CAZVWW010000230.1:0-2810 GCA_964631265.1 uncultured Thermotogaceae bacterium | reverse complement strand
TCTTCTCCACCATCTTCATCTTCTGGTTTTCGTTGGCCTGTATCGTCTGTTCGATGAGGGTCACATTCGCCCCCATGGCCTTGCCGATCTCAGCCAGGGCTTTGGTGTCTTTGGGAAAGCAACTTCCCCCATAGCCGGGACCCGGGTGCAGGAACTTGGGGCTGATCCGGCCGTCTTTTCCCATGGCTCTGGCCACATGATGGACATCAGCACCAACCGCTTCACAGAGATTGGCCAGCTCGTTCACATAGGTGATCTTCATTGCCAAAAAGGCATTGGACGCATACTTAATCATCTCGGCCGTTTCAATGTTGGTGATGACAAAGGGCGTCTCGTTCAGATACAGGACCCGGTAAACGTCTTTCATCGCTTCAACGGCTCTCTCAGACTCCGCCCCGATCACCACGCGGTCCGGATGGGTGAAATCCCCGATGGCCGAGCCTTCCCGCAGGAATTCGGGGTTGGAGACCACGTCGAAGTCGTGGGAACAGTTCCGCTTTTCCAGCTCCGAACTGATGACTTCTTTGACTTTCTTTCCCGTACCAATGGGAACGGTGGACTTGTCCACAACGACCTTATACCCGTTCATGTACTTCCCGATATCCGAGGCCACACTCAAGACATATTGAAGATCCGCACTCCCGTCATCTTTGGGAGGTGTTCCAACGGCGATGAAGATGACATCGCTGTTTTCAACGGCCTCTTTGATATCTGTTGTAAAGGAAAGGCGTTTATAATACACGTTTCTCTCGATCAGATTCTCCAGCCCGGGCTCATAGATCGGGACCTTTCCGATTCTCAAGCCTTTGATCTTTTCGCTGTCGTTGTCCATGCAGACGACGTTCAAGCCGAAGTCTGCCAGGCAGGTTCCGGCGACAAGGCCGACGTATCCTGAGCCTATGACTGTTATTTTTTGCATTTTGAATCCCCCTTAGTTATAATCATTTGGATATTCTTGTCATATTGTGTAGAAAGACGTTAGTAACTCAATTTATCCGGGAGAATTGACACACCGGAATAATAAAACCACACCAAATTTGCAACAGGGACCGTCCCTGGTGTAAATTAATTTTCCCAATTTCCTTTTTTACAACCCGTTTTAATCAAGAAATAGTCAATCATTTCATTAAAAAAACCCTCATTCTCATCGGATTCTGAAATAAGATGATGATAAGGGGTTATAAGTTTATAACCATTGTAATTACTAGTTCTATTATATTCTAATATTAACGTTTCCAGTTGCGATAAAACTACCTCGAAAACCTCTATCATTTTTTTGTTGAAAAGAAATTTTTTTCTTAAACTATCAGGCATATGATTGTTCAGCATATCCTGATAACTGATTTGCTTGCCATAATTTAAAATACTCATATCCACCAAAGGAATCATCAAAGATCCGGTCCCACTTTGAGAACTGACATTCAAAAAAACAGAACGGATAATTCCCAATAATCTCGGCATGATCAAAGAGTGGGTAAAATTCTTATATTCCTCAAGTGTAAAATCAGTTTTTTGACCCAAAAAAACCCCCATAATCTTTGAGTGGCCTTGTATCTTTGTTTCTCCATCTGTATTTTTACCCAGGAACACAACTCTTAAAAATCCCTTCGCCCAATAACCCTCGTTTGATTCTTCATAATCGACAGTATATTCATCAATCGAAACAGATAAATCAACGGAACGATCATCTTTTTTAAAAATATCTTGAACCAAATTCAACTCCAATATCTGATAGTTTAAAAATGATATCTTACTCTTTTCTAAGTCATAACTCATTATGCGGCCTTCTTCAAGTCGTCTTCCCGAGGGAACTCTTTAATGTCAAGAGAGGAACTGTTTAGCGAGATGCTCGTATAAATTGTTTTTTTATTTTCAACATCGAAATGAAATTTCTCCATTTCTATCTCACGAATAAATAAAATATCGGAAACTTCTCTTTTTATCCTTTCTTCGGAATAGCCAAACTCATTCATTGATTCCTTTAAAGAGTCTTCCGTCAAAGACTCAATAAATGCTTTAGCTGCGGACTTCATCTCCCCTTTGTCCATATCTAACGGATGTTTTTTAAAAATCAGATCATCTCGCATATACTCTCACCACTTTCCAAATAATTGCTGGTATATGTATGCATTTCCAAAAAAAGTATATCAGACAGACATTTATCGGACACTGGATCACACCTCAAACAGACTTGCGTTTTATATTTATAAAACCCAGTCCCTTTTATCACAGGTCTTTTATTGTTATAAAACTGAGTTCCTTTCAATGCCTTAATCAGAATACCGGATTTTCCCAGTTCCTTACATAATAGATTAAACAGAGTTCCGGGATTAATTCTTCTGCCATGATGTTTTTCAAATTCACTAGACAGATATTTTAAAAACGGTTCCCAACGATCATCAACAAGATCCAATAATTCCTCTCTCTTTATTTTAACATAAACCTTTACTGACCCTTTCTCAAAAGGATTATTTGAATATCTACAAGTCCAATAATAAGCGGCTTCATGGCTTTCTTCCCAAAAATAGATCCCATTTCCCAGCCAGTCTGCCTCCCTTTTTGATGGAACAAACTCTTTCTCTTGCAAAATTTTATGAGCTTTTTCTTTTGTTGACCCATGCCATAAAACAAGGTTCACATCTAAGTTTTTCAGAAAATCATTCGTTCTCTTCTTTATATCTGTCAAAAAATAAATCACCTTTTTTTATCCTGGAAATTAAAAACTAATCCTCTATTAGAAAGTCCCCATTATTCTTTATAATTCAACTCATAAAACTTCAAATAATCCCCGGTGATCACATTCTCCATCC
>CAZVWW010000229.1:0-2810 GCA_964631265.1 uncultured Thermotogaceae bacterium | reverse complement strand
GTTTGTACATACTCCATATTGGTTGGGTTGTCCTCTGCGATGAGTACCTTTTTACAAAACAATGGGGACGGAGGTAGTTGCAATTACGGAATTCTCAAACACCTCCGTCCCCGTTGCTCCCTCTTACGGAGAATCGGCTGTGTTCGTTTATACGTGGTGCGTTTATGGGTTTTTATCGAGTGTAACTCAATGCCTTTGTGTTACTTTTCAGGGTGTTGCGCCTATCCCAAATACTTTTTAAGTGTCCTTTTTAATTGATCCAAAGAAACGGGTTTTGCAATGTAATCATCCATCCCGGCCTCAAGGCAGTCCTCTCTGTCCGCTTTCAAGGCTTTGGCGGTCATGGCCACGATGGGGATATTCGGGTCCTGCAGGCGGATCATCCCCGTCGCCTGAAATCCGTCCACCTCTGGCATGACGATGTCCATGAGGATGAGGTCCGGTTTATGTTTCAGGTAGAGTTCATAGGCCTCTCTGCCGTTCCACGCCTCGATGATTTGAATGCCCTTTGAGAACATGGAGAGTGCTGTTCTCGCATACTGCATGTTCACCTTGTCGTCCTCTGCGATGAGGACGTTCTTGCCCTTAAACGCCAGCGATTCCAACGGCGCGCTCTCATCATGGATTTCTTTCGGTTTTACTGCCTCTTCGCAGGGCAATGTTACATCAAAAGAGAATGTGCTGCCTTTGCCGTAAGTGCTGGTAAGTTGTAAGGAACTCCCCATCTTTTGCAACAGATCGCTGGCGATCGACAGTCCCAGGCCTGTTCCGCCGTATTGGCGGGTGATGGACATATCGAGTTGTTGAAAGGGGTCGAAGATACGTTCCCGATCCTCTTCTTTGATTCCGATTCCGGTGTCGGTCACTTTGAAGCGGAGCTTGACATTTCCATCAAGTTGTTCCAGTGGCTGCACCCTCAGAAAGACACCGCCTTGTTCGGTGAACTTGCAGGCATTGGACAGCAGATTCAGCAGTATCTGTTTTAGCCTTCCGCTGTCCACTTCCACGATTCGCGGGACATTGTTCGCAATGTCAACGGAGAGTTCCAGTCCCTTTTTTTTGGCCTTTTGCTGAACTATGGAGGCTGTTTTCTCGATTAAGTCCTTTAGGTCTGTTTTTTCCGGGTGCAGCTCGAACTTTCCGGCTTCTATCCTGGAGAGGTCGAGGATGTCGCTGATGATTTCCAGCAGATGGTTGGCAGAGGTAAGAATAACATCTAAGTAATCAAGTTGGTTCTTATCTGTGCTCGTGCTCTTGAGAATCTCACTGAAGCCGATGACCCCGTTCAGAGGCGTGCGGAGTTCATGGCTCATGGTGTTGAGGAACTCGCTCTTTGCACGATTTGACTTTTCAGCTATTTCCTTGGCTTTTTCCAGTTTCTTTTCGGTCGCTTTCCTCTTTTCAATCTCTGTATTCAGTTTTTTGATGGATGTTGTTGATTTTCTGAGATTCTCAATCATTTTATTAAATGAATCAGCAAGTATTCCTATTTCATCATTTCTGTTTATAGATACACTAGTGGAGAAATCACCAGCAGCTATTTTGTTTGATTTGTGAGCCAGTTCTTTTATCGGCTGAGAAGTCTTTTGGCCCAGTAAATAGGCTGTGAAAGCAAGTCCGAACGTGAGGATGAGTCCGATAATCAGAATGCTGGAAAGCAGATTAGACAGTTCTTCATCAATGGATTGAAAGGTTCTGAAGTCGAGAACAGCCCATTCCTGGCCGGTGTTGCCTTTTTCATGATCAATGGATTCAGCACTTCCGCCAAAACCAATGCCCTTTTCTCCCCGTGTAATCGAGATTGGGGCATAACCAACCACCCATTTTTTGGATTGATTTTCATAAACAAATGCCCCGGTTTCCCACGGATTCATATGATTCAATACCCCTTCAGAAACTTGTTTGCTCAGAGGGGTAACATTTTCTTCAAAGAGGACAAGCCCATTACTGCGAATAAGTTGTATTCTTTCGATTTCGGGAGTTTGCATATTAAGAATGATGTTGCCGAGTCCCCTCATTATATTAAGATTGGCTTTTAGGATGCCGATAATCTCATCACCTTCAAAAAGCGGTATGACCAACCCCAGTACATAACCTTTGACACTGTCGTCATAGCCTCTGTCATCCAGAAAAACGCTTCCCTTTCCTTCGTTATATGATGCCTTCCACCAATATTTGTGAGAATGGGAAAATGTTGTCAGTTTTGCCGTGGAAGCAACCAGGGCTCCGTACTTGTCGGTCAGGAAGATTTCCCCGTATTCATCTTCAAAAAGAGCCTGTTGCGTTTTCAAATATTCTGCTCCTCTATTATGCGTATAGTCCTTTATAAAAGGGCTGTCCTCAGCTTTGGTATTTTTCCATCTTGCATTATTTTCCTGGATCTTGTCTTCTCTTTCTGCCTTGGTCATTTCGCCATAATAAAGATTGCTGCTTTCCACCATGCTTTTGAGAACAGGGGCAACCGAAAGTGTTTTGACAATATTGATCTTTTCCTTTAGATGATGCTCAATGCTTAACGAGACTTCTCTCACAAGCGTTTCTCTATAATCAAGCCGGTCATCAACCAGGTTTTTATAGGCTAAAGTGTAAACAGAAAACATCGACAGTATTAGGGCCGTTGCTCCTAAAGAAAAAATTATTAATGAGATCCTTTTAGCAAAGTTCATAAAACCCCTCTTTTCACAATTATTCGATATATACACACTGTTGTCAACATTTTCAGAATAGCGCATGCCATTCACTCCACACCTCTCACTTCGTATTGTTACAGGATAAAGAATGATAATGAGTCCCAACTTATATTATATCAG
>CAZVWW010000228.1:0-2821 GCA_964631265.1 uncultured Thermotogaceae bacterium | reverse complement strand
TTTTCAGAGACATAAATATACGGTATGTGCTTTTTGAAACACTCATACGTCATGTAATAGAACCCGTCATCAACATTTTCCCAACCCCCGACTCCCCATGAATTGACGAGCTTGAACGTCCCCTTCATATGGAACCGCCCTTCAATATCTCTGTTATCCTCAAGGGTGAAATGATACGGGCTGTCTTTGGTGATTAACTCACCGTTCTCATACCAGCCGACAAATTGATAGCCGCTGGCGGGAGAGGCCTCCAACGTGATTGGTGTTTCTTCCACACTAGTTAAGCTGCTGTTGTCAGTCCACATTCCATTCTGCAATCTTATCACCCCGCCCCGGGTCACGGAGCTTTGAGCTGTTACGGTGTAATAGGCGGTCCCGGTTTTGGCAATTCTGAGCCCCAGGTAAAAAGATTCCTTCGATCGCGGGTTTCTACTGAAGACCATGCAAGATGTAGCTTCAGAGGTGTCTTCCCCTGAATCGGTGTACCAGGAACCTCCTCTTGTGACTTTATCCCGTGACGGTTCCAAATTGACCGGGTTTTTTAAAGGGGCCTTCTCATAATAATCATGACTGTAGAAATCCATACACCATTCATAGACATTCCCCGCCATGTCATATAGATTCAGTTCATTGGGATCCTTTTGCCCGACGAGTTGCGTCCCTTTTCCCCATTTCAAGGGGAAATTCTGATTATCCGAGTTTTGAAAATACCATCCCACCTTGTCGAGGGTGTTACTGCCCGGATATTTTGTCTTATTCCCTTCGGGACCTCCCCGTGCTGCAAACTCCCATTCTGCTTCAGTCGGGAGTCTAAATCCCTTCACTTTTGAGATATCTTCCGTCTCATTTCCCCCGCTGTCCTGCAAATGATGGTTGTCATAGGCCGGGGGAATCCCCGTTTTCTCGCTCAACCAGTTGGCATAGATACGTCCCCCTAATCTCGTTATGTAGATCACCGGATAGTTTTCTTTTCCCTCCGACTTTAGCCTGTGTATGCCATTGACATATTCAATCTCGCTATCCTCCTGATTTAAATCAATGACTTTGATGCCACCAGGAGCATCACCGCCTCTTATCGTATCACCATCGTTCAGAAAATCAAGAAATGCCTTGTTCGTTATTTCATATTGACCCATGTAGTATTCGTATGTGAGCTGGACTTGATGCTTGGGGGCTTGCCAATACGTTTCATAGAAATCATCCCCCATGATAAAGGTACCCGACGGAACAAGGGTGAGTTCAGGCAGGATGGCCTCACTGAACTTAGCCGTGAAATCCATTTCTTCTGTTACATAAGTGGCATAGTTGGTGGATAGCGTGAGAAAGCGCTCCTCTTCAAACCAACCGTCAAATGTGTATCCCGGGGCCCTTCTTATCTCCAGTTCAACCCGTCTGTTCTGATCAATCGATTTTTCGGCTGAATCACCCCAGTCCCCGTCATCGATCTTCACATCTCCCCCAAAGGTTGGTGAACTGTTTACGGTAACCGGATATTCCGGAACTTTGCAGGTAAATTGCCAGACATCCCCTTTCGTGATGTAATTTTCCTCCGTGTTTTTCTCATCCGCATAGATCTTCCAATAATAATCCCTCTCGCTTTGGAGATCGTCTAAAACAAAAAAAGGGTCATTGGTAAACCCCTGTAAGGCAAATTCTTCCGGGTTTTCGGCCAAATACACCTCATAAAAGAGCGCGTCCCCGTCCGGATCGTGGCATTTCCAGGAGAGGGTCACAGAAGTATTCATATTCACATCCTGAGAATAATTGGCAGGATTGGGCGCATACGGTTTGAGAGGGGGCTGATTCCCAACAATCTCATCCCGGTGAAAGGACTTTTCACCAACAACGGTTTGCATGTTTGAAGGGGTTCTGGCCACCACAACACTTTCAAAAGAATTGACACCCTCCTCCAAAGCAAAGGTAGCCGTATTTGTCGTACTTGTTCCATGTTCCTGCAACGCCCGGTTCTTTCGCCCGGAATCTTCCGTTTCAGGTCTATTGAAAACGCTGTATTCGTAAAAAAGCGCCCCGTTCGATTTGTATTCCGGCCAGCTTAAAAGAACGGTGTCCCCCTCAGGATTGCTTGCATACAACTCATCAGGGGCTCCTTCCTCTTTTTTCGGCATTTGCGCCTCTCCAACCGAGAAAGAAAAGACATCAGAATAGTCTGTTTCGATTCCCCCTTTACGCCCCTTGACACACCACCAGTAAGTGCCGGTGCTTAAGCCGGTCAATTGATAGCTCTTTTGAACGCTCGTAGCTGTCAATGGGGGGGATGTTGAAGACACAAAGCCGGGGTAGTCATCCGTCCACGATACGGAACAGGAATCAAACGCCCCCTCCCATTCAAGGGTCACGTTCTTACCTAACCGGGTTGCATTGTTTTCAGGTTGCTTGAGAACAGGCCTGTCTATGTCTTCAGGACGACTGACCTTTGTACAGGACAAGAGTGTAAGGATCAAGAGTGTTGAGATGGCAAGTAATCTGCAAAAGACCTTTTTTCTCATCATCATCCTTCCCTTCGATAAAAATGATATCCAGGAGTGGAAAATGAGTGAATAAGGGGTGTTATATACGTTATTAACGTAAAATATTAATATTATTTTGTATATCAATAACGCTCCAGTTAATATTATACGCTTTTCCTATACCAAAATCAAGTGCCTTTTACTTCTCATTCCAGGGACAGGCCGTACAGTTTATCCCGGGATAAGACAATAATGTCGTTAACTCCGTCGAGATCAATGTCGGAGACAATCGCACGGCCCAGAGCATCATGAAGCTCGCAGGTGTATTTCTCTTTGAGCTGGTTGTCAAGCAC
>CAZVWW010000227.1:0-2864 GCA_964631265.1 uncultured Thermotogaceae bacterium | reverse complement strand
TGTAGAGAAATCCCGGTCAATTCTTTTATCAGCGAATGGATAGCTCTTACAAGTACTTTTTAAGCATGTCCTTCAACCGATTTAATGTGACCGGTTTGGTGAGGAAATCATTCATCCCGGCATCATGACAGGCCTCTTTATCCCCTTTCATTGCTTTTGCCGTCATGGCGATAATCGGAATGGTTTTATCGTGTTGTCTTATCATCCCAGTCGCTTGGTACCCGTCAATCCCAGGCATGATCACATCCATGAGAATGAGGTCCGGTTTATGCCTTAAATAACGTTCATACGCCTCCTCGCCGTTTTTTGCCTCGATGATTTGGATTTCCTTTGAAAACATGTGAAGCGCTGTTTTTGCATATTTCATGTTCACCTTGTCGTCCTCGGCAACCAAAATCGTCTTGTATTTGAAGTGGGCATATTCGGCGTCTTCAAACGGCTTCGCTTGTTCTGGTGTGGTTTTCTCTTCTGTGCAGGGTAATGTCAGAACGAAAGAAAATTCACTGCCTTTGCCATATGTGCTGTCGAGCTCAAGTGTGCTACCCATCTTTTGCAGCAGGTTGTTGGTAATGGTAACACCCAGACCGGTTCCGCCATACCGCCGTGTGTTTGACATATCGAGCTGCTGGAAAGGTTTGAAGATACGTTCTTTATCTTTCTCGTTTATTCCGATGCCTGTGTCAGTTACCTTAAAACGGAGTCCGTTTTTTTCTTTCTGTTCTTCTGATAGAGCAACCGTCAGATAAACGCCACCATTCTCAGTGAACTTGACGGCATTGGACAGCAGATTCAAGAGGATCTGTTTCAATCTCCCGTTGTCCACTTCCACTATTCGGGGAACGTTGTCCGCAATATCGGTGGATAGGACCAAACCTTTCTGTTCTGCTTTGCAACGCAGAAGAGAAGTTGTTTTCTCAATTAAGACCCGTAGGTCCGTCTTTTCAGGGTGGAGCTCGAAACTCCTGGCCTCTATCCGCGAAAAATCCAGGATTTCCCCGATGATGTCCAAAAGATGATTAGCCGAAGTGAGGATAATATCGAGGTAATCGAGCTGGTTTTTATCCAAACTCGTACTTTTCAAAATCTCGCTGAACCCGATCACGCCGTTCAAAGGGGTGCGTAATTCGTGGCTCATCGTGGATAGGAACTCGCTTTTGGCTTTATTGGCTGCCTCAGCAATTGTCTTTTCCCGTTTGGCATTTTCCTTTTCTGTGATATCGTTGAATATCTCGACCACTTCACCTGACGGAAGCTTGAAAAACTGGTTCTCCCTCCATTTTGTTGTCTTTCCGCTGTGATACTTGTTTTTATCAGGTTCTTTATTTTTTCCGGTTTCCCAGACTTTTCTTATTGTGTTGATATGGTTTGAATCGAAAATATGCTTAAGTTCGGAGTTGATTGTCTTCCCAATCACTTCTTCTTTATCCACTTTTTTCAGATGTAATCCAGCTCTGTTTAATTTAACCAGTTTAAAGTCTTTCCCCTCATCTATTGCCTCATATATAGCCACTCCGCTTGTCATGTTTTCAAACAACTGATGCATTCTCTCAATTTCCAGATCCTGGAGTTTTTCTTCACCATTCAGCAGGAGGGTTTCCAGCCTTTTCTGCTCACTTAAATCCTTAACAGCGCCCAGGACAAAGCCGTTTGTCTGATCAAAAAGAGAGGCATTAAGCGAAACAGGCCTTAATGTTTTGTCTTTTCTTACAAATACTGTTTCCAGGTAAACGTACCTTTTATCTGAAACATCCTTGAAGGCTTTTTCAGTAACTTTTGAATCTTTTTTCGGAGGGAAATTTTTGACATTCTTCTTCAGCAGCTCATCTTTTGAATACCCCAGGAGATCACATGCCTTCTGGTTAACATCAACAACCCTCCCACTTAGATCATGAATAAAAAAGGCAGTATTAGAATTTTCGAATAGTTTTTTGTATCTTCTGTCAGTTTTCTGCTTCATAAGAAAGAGAGCGATCATGTCCGAAAAAAGAATGGCCCGTTTTCTGTTTTTTAAATCTTTTCCCTTTTTATATATCAGGGTAAAAGTACCGACTATCCTTTCTGCGTTCACAATCTTAAGGACATAAGCCTTCCCAGATTCAAAGACCTTTACCAGTCTTTCTATTACAGTTTCTGGTATTTCTTGTTTAAAGAGTTCATTCACGTTTTGAAACCGGCTGATTCGTTTATGTTTTATCTTTTCTGCTTTTTCAGCTTTTAGCGTCCAAACTCTATTAAGCGGATCAAATCCCAGAATACCCCTTACCTGGTCACTGATCACCCTGCTGCCTGTAACGGCAAGCGTTTTGAATTCCATGCCGTTCTCCAGGAAAGTGTTCAGTATGACATAATCCGCTCCGGTTATCTCTTCCATTTTTTCTGTTATCCACCAAAATTCCGTTTCCTCGTCATCCGTTAGAAGTAACCTGTTTGAAAATTCCACCAAATCATCAAAACCGTTAATAGACACATTTACAAGTCCTTTCAAGTTGTAATTATTTTTATCATTATTTCTATTAAAGTACAAACCCAGTTGAATGACCGCAATGGATCCTGTTCTCACTGTGTACCCGGTTTTCTTTGTTCAAGACCTACTTCGAGTTCGTCCGGCTGTGGTTTTCTCTCTATTATCTCAGTGGACCCTGTTTATTTTTCTCATGCTCATCAATGCTGATCGTTTATGAGTGCCAAGCTTTCCTTTAAAATCATCAGAAAATGATCCAACCGGTTCTTGATCATATCCTGTTTCCTGTCAGCAGCCAGTTTTTCAAGAAAACCGGCTTCCTTCGCGAGTCTTTCAAAACAAAGCGTCGCCGCCTGGCCCTTTATCGAGTGAAAGATCTCCCGAAGTTTTGTGGTGTTTTCTT
>CAZVWW010000226.1:0-2874 GCA_964631265.1 uncultured Thermotogaceae bacterium | reverse complement strand
GTGGGTGATCATCGGAATCGTCTTTGTTCGTTTATTCAATCTCTTCATCACAAAACTCAAATACAAAAGATTTGTGTTTGTGCATACGATCGGAAACAAGATGTCCGGTATTTTAATCTTTTTATTGCCGATCATTCTTTTGTTTGAACAACCGGATATCTTTCTCTGGATAATATTGGGAATTGCCTTTTTGGCTGCCACGGAAGAGTTGCTCATCACAATCCTCTATCCGGAACCAAAATTGAACCGCAGAAGCATCTTTTGTCAATAGGGGGTCCAATCCGGGTGTTGATTCCCCGTGCAGCGAAACACCATTGTCCTTGAGCCGGGTCTAAATTTTAATCCGGATTTAACTTTCATGCCTGCTGAGTTGCCTTGACCTGTATCTTACTATAGAGGTTATAATCAGGCAATGGACAAATAAGAGAGGAACTTGCTGAAAGGGAAGGTGATTTGAATGAAACAGGGTGCTTTTTTGCTCTTACTGGTGGGTGTTGTTCTGTTTCTGATAGCCTGTACCCCGGTCAACAAAGATGAAATGCTCCTCGGGGTTACGATCAACACAGAAGATGAGATCCGGGGGAGAGTCGGTTTCGATATGGTGTCGTGGTCGTCCAGCCAGAAGAAACAGGTTACCAAAGGCGCGACTGTGATGGTTTATGCGATGCCGACGGAAGGATTTACCTTTGAAGGTTGGTATACAAAAGAGGGAGAAAAGATCAGTGGGGATAATTCCTATGCCTTCGGGGTTCAAGAGGATACAGAACTGGAGGCGCAATTCGGATTTTTTGTCACGGTTCCCCCCGAACCGTCGAGCTTTGATTTGAAAAAGATCAAAGGCGGCGTTTTTATGATGGGCGACACTCGGGAACAGGAATTGAACAGCGCACAACCGGTTCATGAAGTGGAATTGACCTATGATTATGATATCGGCGAACATGAAGTGACGAATGCCGAATACCTGAAATTCCTGAACGACTTGGAAGTAGGGGCCGACGGTAAATTGGGCAGGCATCAGGTGATTCAACTCGACGGGAATCACAGCAAGATAGGATACAACAACGGGGAATTTGTTTTACTGGAACAGGAAGCATCGGAATATCCCGTATGTAACGTGTCCTGGTGGGGGGCAACCCTGTATTGCAACTGGTTGAGCTTTAAAGAAGGGTTACAGGCAGCCGTCAAAGACGAGTACGAGCCGATGCAGATGAATTCCGGGGAATGGTCGCTGCTGGACGAAGAGGGAGAACCCACTGATGACATACGCAAGGTGGAAGGCTACAGACTCCCCACAGAGGCGGAATGGGAATATGCAGCACGGGGTGCCGAAAAAGATGCCGGGAGTGAGAAGGATTACCTTTACGCCGGCAGTGATAACTGTGGCGAGGTGGCCATATACGGCTCCGGGCAAACAGAGGGGCCCCAACCGGTTCAGCAAAAACAACCGAACGAAATCGACCTGTACGACATGAGCGGAAACGTCAACGAATGGTGTCTTGATTATTATGAAAGAGATTACTATGAAAACTCCCCGGCGAAAAACCCGATAAACCAGGCGTATGATGACGCCCATAATGCCGGGAATCAGCAGGTGAAACGGGGCGGGGACTGGTATCATTCCGCCGGGAACTGTTTGGTGGCCAGAAGGAATTACAACGACGGGGATTCACATGATACCTTCACGGGTTTTCGAATTGCCAGAACCATCCCCAAAAGCTACACCGTAACGGTCAGCAGCTCACCTGAAACCGGCGGGACGATCCGGATCGGCGATTCCGGCAGCTGGACGAGCGAAGCGAGTGTCCGGATAGAGCAGTCCGGCGAGGTCAAGCTGCAAGCCTCCCCTTCCGATTATTACACCTTTGAAGGCTGGGTTGTCAACGGATCTGTTATCAGCACGGAGAACCCCTATACCCGGCAAGTCACAGAGGATATGTCGATCATCGCCCGGTTCAGCGAAACAACCGGCAAGATTGACAACATCACACAGAAAAAGAAATACACCAACATGAACACAGCGATCAACGAGGCACAGGACGGGGATATCATCGAGGTGGCAGGCGGAACGCTCATCAACAGTTCAAACGAGGAGGCGATGATCACCGGTACGCTGAAAATCGACACCAACATCACATTACGGTCGGACAACGGGACCGCCTTTACAATCGATTTGGACGACCCGGATTTGGTTAACGCAATGAACATCAAAAATTCCGACGTGATTATTGAGGATGTCGTTGTCAAGAATATCAAAGTCTCCATAAAAAACATGGCCATTGCCGCGATTTGGATTACAAACGCCCGGGTCACAATCCGTAACTGTGAGATTTCCGATAATGAGATTACGGGTATCCAGTTTTTCGGATCTGACACGCACGTGGAAATCGTTGATTCCACGATCATGCGTAACCAGTGCACCCTTGTGGGCGAACTCTTCGCACCTCTGAAGCAATATTCGGATGGTTCAGGGCTCAGACTCATGAAAGGGGCAACTGTGGGCCTGAAAGATGTTGAGGTCTGTTACAACAAGAGTAAAGATGGTGGCGGCGGTATCCGTGTTGTAGACAGCACGTTGATCACAAGAGAAGGGGTTGAAGTTCATGAAAACTGGGGTAACGTCGGGGTTGTCGAATTGGGCAGCCAGGACTACATGGCAGGCGGCATACAAGTGATGGGACATTCCACACTGAAGGTCAGCGACAACCGGAGATGGAGCAGCGACTTTCACTCCGGTATGGGAATGTTGTATGAGAGTTTCTCCGTAGATTCATCGGGAGAGAAACATCAACCGCCTGTAGAATCAGACCCGATCGTTATTCAATTTAACCGCGCCGGAGGCATCACCACTAATACGGAGTTCTATTGGTAAGAGAA
>CAZVWW010000225.1:0-2874 GCA_964631265.1 uncultured Thermotogaceae bacterium | reverse complement strand
CCTGGATTCCCGGAAAATTATACCTATGAAAAGAAGGAACCAAACCCCAAATCCTCAAAGAGCTTTTTCTGCTTCGAGGTCACCTCACCAAGAAACTCTCTGGAGCCGGGCTGCTGAAAACATTCGATCACATCCAACTCATCCAACACCTCCTGAATGGTGTACTGTTTGAACAATCCCTTTTTGTCCATCTGCTTTTTGATGTAGGAGACAATGATCAACGCCACAAATTGAACAAAAAGCTTCCCTTCCAACCCTTCTTCTGAAGAAACCGATGTCCTACGAAGACTCAAACGACTTTTGAGATCATTGTAAGCCTTTTCAATCATATCTTTTGACCGGTAGATATCAATGGCTTCAAAAGGATCTGAAATCCCATTACTGATCAAAGCAAAGTATCCGCTGTTCTTGATTTTTTTCTGAATGGCCGCTTCATTGGCAACAATCTTTTTCCCTCTAACCGGTGTTTGACTGATCTTAAAAAACTGTTTATACGCGTTTTCATGCTTCTTGTTGAGCTTCCCCGAAAGGAGCTCTTCCTCATAGAGGTCCAATCGTTCGTTCAAACGATTCTTCTCATCCGTCGCTCTTTGTTCGTCGTAATATAAATGTAGATACATGCGTCGCTTCTCTTGGACCTTCTGTCCACTTCGAACTTTGGTGTGTGTATAGTCCCAGTCCATCTTAAAGGTCCTCACATACAACTTGTGTCTTGAACTATAATATCGCCGGGCCACCATCTCATCTCGAATTGGATCCAGATGGCTTCGGACAAATTTCAGTGAGATCTTAGTGGCCATGAGAAATTTATAATGTCGCCGGTAGAGCTCATTCACATTTCCCTGACTGTAAAAACCGCGGTCCATGATCAGTTTGACCTTGGGGATATGCAAATAATCCAAATCACGCAATAGTTTCTGAATCGTTTTCACATCCGGTATGTTCCCGGCTAACTTACGGTAGCATATGGGCTGTCTTGTCTGATCTCCAAACAACAACGCCAGATTGATTTGCGCTAACGGATCATGATCTTTGTTCTTGCCGTACTTCACCTGTGGAATCTGTTCCGAGAAAGAGGAAACGGAGGTCGTATCATAAAAAAGGTATTCCTTTTCCCCAATCAACTGACTGCGTAAATCGAAGAAGCGCTGCTTGGCATCTTCATCAATGGATAAAAACAATTCACTGCTTCTCTGAGAAGGAATGGGTTTACCATATGGATGCTGATGGGTCCGGGCCCATCTTTCAAAACGGCTCATGGGACTTTTTTCCTCCAGGATCAGGTAATACGCAATGGATAATATCTGCTCATAGGTATCGGGAAAACACCTTTTTAAATGCACATCGATTCCCAATGCTTTTACGATACGATTGAACAAGGCGGTGGCCCCACAAAAAAGCCTCCTATACTGGGGAGATGGCTTCGGCCCTCTTTTCTTTTCAGCGGCTCTTTCGTGCTCTTCAAGATAGCGCTGATTATAGATGATCTCTCCCGTTTCAGGGTCCAGCTTCCCAATACATTTTCTTTTGTTTCTTGCCTGTTGTTTGTCTTTATCCCAATAGCCTTCGGATTCATACACATAGGTAACACCGTTCTTTTTGTTTTTCAGCTTGACAATAGACATCACGACCCCACCTCTCTGTCCTTGGTATAATTATACCAAGGATTCGGGCCTTTGTCAAGCGCTTTTTCTTCTGTGTCCTTCTTTTTATACCATCTTTAGCTTTTTCCTTGGTATAATTTTTCGGGAATGGAGGTTGCAAGGACACACCGGAATAATGTCATTGTCAACGCGACCGGAGGATACAAAGCGCAAATAGCCTTTGCTCTGGCTCTGGGGCAGGCAATGAAATTTCCGGTTTACTACAGGTTTGAAGCCTTTTCCAAGATTATTAAAATGCCGCCTCTACCGGTTTCCCTGGACTGGGAATTGTACCTTGAAAATGCGGAACTCCTGGAAGCGTTGGAATACGAGGGGGAAATGAGAGAGGAGCAACTAAACGAATATGGCTATGCTCATTTTGCACAGCTGCCAACTGAAATAAAATCATTTCTGGAGAGGATAAAGGTCGATAGGACATACTATCTCGCATTAAGCCCGATGGGCCAGGTGTTCCTTGAATCCGCCCGGGAACTCATCAGACTGGAAACACCGCTTGAAACAACGGATCAAAAGCCCAAAGACAAAATCATCTTTAACCAAAAAGAGGGCCACGCCATGGCATTTGAAAAAAGACATAAGATAGTTGACAAACTCTCCAAACTTCCCTTTGTATCGAAAGTCCATAGCTTTGATTTTAAACCCGTCAAAAAGGATACACTAAGTGTGAAGATAATAAACGAGAGCATCAAAGTGGTTTTCGGGTCAAAAAAGGGCATTATCTATCTGGATGTTTCCACGACGGCTAAAAACAAGAGAGAGCTAATTGCTGCTGTGGAAGAGATAAAAAGGAATTTCTAACCGCTAAACCCGGAAAGCGAAGCCTCTCCGTTAAACCGGAGAGGCTTTCTAACGGGAATTGTTCAAAAGACTTGTGCCAGAACTTACAGCGCCCGGAAACAGAGCAAAAAAGAAATCTTTGAGCTGTTCAGCAGTTCTTATAATCAGCAGCGAATACTTGAGCGATGTGTTTAAATATTCAACAAAATGAAAACTATAACAAAGGTAATAAAAATAAGTATTACTAACTATTAGCCGAAACCGGGGAAAAATCAAATTGCCGACAGAAAATGAAGAGAGAAAATAATAATATTCAAATATCATAATTTATAACAAATGTGTTCTGTACATTTTATAGAGGGCTTTATATAGCCATATCAATATCCGTTTATTATGAATAATGAATTATTATTGTTTTGAATAATAATAAATT
>CAZVWW010000224.1:0-2875 GCA_964631265.1 uncultured Thermotogaceae bacterium | reverse complement strand
TCGCCAAGCAGAAGACGCAGGAACTCCTGAGAAAATATCCCGATCTTGAAGGAATCGTCGGATTTGGCAGTCTGGGCCCGATCGGTGCTGCTCAAGCTCTGAGAGAAAAGAGACTCAAAGGCAAGGTGGCCGTTGTCGGAACGGTTATACCATCCCACGCCGCCCCTTACCTTAAACAGGGTTATATTGATACCGGCTATCTCTGGGATCCGGCAGATGCAGGATACGCGCTTGTTTATGTGTCAAAGATGCTGGTCAACGACTTCTTCATCTTTGAGGGCATGGCTGTTCCCGGTTTAGGGGCCGCTGAGCTTGATAAGAAGAACGATGTCATCAAATTCAACTCCATCCTGGATATAACCGCTGACAACGCCCTGGATCTGGGTTTTTAATCTTTAAAGCTTCAGCTTGATTTAATCTGAACACGTCGGGGTTGTTTAACGCAACCCCGATTATATTACGGAGGTGGTTGAAATGGGAGAATCTCCTGAATACATATTGGAAATGAAAAAGATCAGCAAGCGTTATGGAGGGGTCAGAGCCCTCAAGGAAGTGGATTTTCAGTTGAAGAAAGGGGAGATTCACTGTTTGGTTGGAGAGAACGGATCCGGAAAGAGTACCCTGATCAAGATCATATCAGGGGCCGTTGTACCGCATCATGATTCGGAAATCCGGATCAGAGGCAGACGATTTAAATCGTTGAACCCTGTGAAATCTGTTGATGAAGGGATACAGGTCATTTATCAGGACCTTTCCTTGTTCCCCAATCTGAGCGTTGCAGAGAATATTGCAATATCTGAGTACAATCGGAATAAGTGGCGGCCGGTGAACCGGAAGAAGATGAGAAAAATCGCCACAGAGGCCATGCAACGGATCAACGTTTCCATTAAACCCGGAAAGCTTGTCCGCGAACTCTCCGTTGCTCAGAAACAGGTGGTCGCCATTACCAGGGCGATTGCAACCGATGCTGAACTGATTATAATGGACGAACCCACTGCGTCACTCTCCAAGCATGAGATTGATGAACTGTTGAAACTGATTAAGAGATTGCAGAGCAAAGGCCTGACAATCGTTTTTGTCAGCCATAAACTTGATGAAATCATGTCTGTATCCGAGAGAGTTACCATATTAAGAGATGGCAACAAGATCGGAACCTTTTCCGCCGATACACTGGATGATCAGAAGATTGCCAAACTGATGACGGGAAAAGAATACACCAATAAAAGAACTGAAGAGAAAAAGACCTTTGGAAAGAATCTACTGACCATAAATAATCTCAGCAAGCATAAGAACTACAAAGGCATCAATCTGACCCTTCAAGAAGGGGAAGTCCTCGGGATAACGGGACTGATCGGCTCGGGCAGGAGCGAGCTGGCCCTTTCCATCTTTGGAATGAACAAGCCCGATGCCGGAAAGATCTTCTTGGAGGGAAGCGAAGTGAGCTTTAAAAACAACTACGAGGCCATCGAAACGGGTATCTCATACGTTCCTGAAGACCGGCTCTCTGAAGGGCTTATCCTGCCGCAACCCATTGGAACGAATATCGTTGTCCCGATAATGGACCGGCTGGTCAACCGGATGAGTGTCCTGGACAAAGATGAGAAGAAAAAGACCGTGGACCGATGGGTCAAAGATATCGGTGTTAAGACGCAGAACACCGAAAACGCGGTCAAAACCCTCTCAGGAGGGAATCAACAGAAAGTGGTTCTGGCGAAATGGCTGGCCACCAACCCGAAGATACTGATACTGGATAATCCGACCGTCGGGGTTGATATAGCGGCCAAAAATGCCATCTATCAGATTATCCGGGACCTGGCCCAAAAACGCCTCGGTATCATATTGATCTCCGATGAGGTCCCCGAGGTCTACCGGAATTCGGACCGGATTCTGATCATGGATAAGGGGCGGATCGTTGAAGAGACCGGACCGGATGAGATTGACGAGAGAGAACTAAACGAGAAGGTTATCGGAGGTGCGTTGAATGTCTAATCTGTTGAAGAAGAACGAATTCTACCTTTTTCTTGTGATACTGGTCATCTTCGTTTTTTTGAGTCTTTCGACCGATCAGTTTCTGACAGCCGGTAACCTGATCGAGCTCTTTACCAGTTATTCGTTCCTCGGTATTATGTCGGCCGGTATGCTGATTGTGTTGATATCGGGTGGTATTGATCTTTCTTTCACCGCAACGGCCACGATCAGTCAGTATATCATGGCGACCACGATCATCAACTACGGGGGTAACCTCTTCATCGCCTTCCTGATCGGAGCGGGGATCGGAATAGGGCTCGGGTTGATTAACGGTTTTCTCGTGAATTACATCAAGATCCATCCCCTGATTATCACCATTGCCACACTGAACGTGTTCAAAGGTCTGCTGATGTTCTTCTCAAAGGGGGAATGGATCTACAATTTCCCGATGTGGTTTTACGAACCGCATGACATATATGTCTTTGAGACGGCGGATGGCGGCATATACCCCATTTCACTCTCGCTGTTCCTCCTCTTCATGGTCTTTGTGGCAACCGGCTTTTTGTTGCGGTACACGAAGATTGGCAGGAAGATATATGCCATGGGAGGGAACAAAGAGGCCGCCAGACGAATGGGCTTTAACCTGCTCTTGATAACCCTTTTTGTCTACGGGTTTATGGGGCTGCTGGCCGGGATCGGTTCGGTTTCTCACGCCCTGATTGTGCAGACGATCGCGCCCAATGCCATATTCGGAAAAGAGCTCGATGTCATCGCGGCCGTTGTCCTCGGAGGGGCAAGTCTTAAGGGCGGTTCCGGCTCGGTTATCGGCACCTTTATGGGGGTCACACTCGTTGCCATTATCTCCAACGCCGTGATCCTGCTCGGGATCCCATCCTACTGGTATCAG
>CAZVWW010000223.1:0-2889 GCA_964631265.1 uncultured Thermotogaceae bacterium | reverse complement strand
GATCTCGCTTCGACTCCCCCGGGTCGGAGCGTATAATTCACCAAACACCCCCCTGGGTGTTTTCCGTCATTTATGCTCCCCTGGTCGCTTCTATCTCCCTTTGAGCCCCCGGCTCTCCTGATAGCTCACTTCATCCTTTGTCAGAATCTCATACGCCTCTCGCGCAACGTCATCATCAAACTCAACACCGTGCTTACCGGCCTTCTTGATGATCTCATCGGGCGAGTCTGGATACTTGAAGAACATCTTCCATTTTCGCCCCGTCTTCTTCTCTATCTTCTTGATCTTTTCTTTTAACGCTGTTGTCATACATTCACACTCCCTTTATGATATATCCCTATTATACCAAAAACGACGCCTTTTTCGGCGTTTTTATTCTCAAAAGGCAAGTTGTGCGTGAAGGTAAGGAATCATTTTTCCGTTAGAGGGGACAGGTCTGATGATTAACGTATCAGCGGACCTGTCCCCTCGTCTCCTTAAAAACGGTTTGTTAGGAAGCACAATGACTGTTATAATACCGGGGAAAACAAAACTCAAAATCCGGTGATTAAATGGTATTGTATGCGTTCGGCCTCATCTTTGTGCTCCTCATCCTCAGCACCCTGTTCGATGTTTTCATTCTCTATCCGCTGCTCTTCGCCCTGGTCCTTTTCAGCTGGATAGCCGTCCGGCACGGCTGGCCTCTGAAGAAAGTTCTCCGGATGCTCTTTGAGGGAGCCATGAAGACCTGGCCCGTTGTGCAGATCTTTACCCTGATCGGCATCATGATCGGGCTGTGGTTCTCCTCGGGCAGCATCGCCTGGATCGTTTATCACGGTCTATCGCTCATCGTTCCCGAACTCTTCATCCTCTTTGCCTTTATCCTCAGTACAATCGTCTCATTTCTGCTCGGAACCTCTTTCGGGACGGTCGGTACCATCGGGATTATCATGATGATCATGGCAAGAACAGGGGATATCAACACGGTTCCGCTCGTGGGGGCCATCATTGCCGGAGCCTATGTGGGGGATCGCAACTCGCCCATGTCCTCCAGTGCGCATCTTGTTGCGACCGTGACAAAGACCGACATCTACATCAATATCCGGAACATGTTCAAGACCTCAGCCATCCCTTTCCTGCTGACGGTGGGGATTTATATCATCATGTCGCTCATGGTTCCCTTTGAGCCGGGAGAGTCCGGGATCATCTCCAGCATACCCGCATCTTTCAACCTCTCATTTTTTTGCGCCGTTCCCGTGGTACTGCTGATCGTCCTTGTCCTTCTGAAAATCAACGTGAAGACCGCCATGGCGGCATCGAGTGCCGCGGCACTCATCATCACCGTCACCACTCAGACGACCGATTTTCCACAACTCTTGCGGACCATGATCTTCGGTTTCGAACTCCCCGTGAACGATCCGCTGGCAAAAATCTTCACCGGCGGAGGGATCGCCTTCATGTTCAACGCCATGCTGATCGTTCTTGCATCTTCGGCTTTTGCCGGGTTGTTCGAGCATACGGACTTGATTGTGTCTTTTGAAAAGCGCATCGAACGGTTAACACAGAAGACAACGCCGTTCTTTTCCGCAACCGTCACCAGCCTGATCACCTCCACGCTCGGTGTCACACAGGCCCTGGCCATCATCATGACCCAGCAGCTACTGAAAAAGCCTTATGAACTCATCAAGAAGACAAAATACGACCTGGCGCTTGACATCGAGGACAGTGCCGTCCTTCTCTCGGTCCTGATCCCGTGGAATGTGGCCGGCCTCATCCCGGCCCAGATGCTGGGCCTTGATGCCCGATTCATTCCCTTCGCGGTCTTTCTTTACGTTCTGCCGCTGTACCGACTTCTGAAAACGGGAAAGAGGAGATAGCGCGAAGCTATGTATTATTAAAACCTTCCTGGATATACTCCATCCAGAACCGCCGGAAGAAAGCGAGCAGAGGGATACCGATCAGAACACCGGGAAGGCCGAAGAGAGCCCCCGCCAGAAGGATGGCAAGCAGGATGGCAAACCAGTTCACCTGCATCCGCGTCCCCTGAATCCTGGGTTGCAAAAGCCAGGATTCAAGCTGATTGGCTATCAGAAAGACGATGAGCATCTTGATCAAACCGGGAAGGCCGCCATACAAAAAGCCGAGCAGCATACCGGGGATGGAAACGAGGGTCGGCCTGAGAAACGGGACGAAATCAAAGACACCGGAGAGAAAGCCGAAAAAGAGCGCATACGGAACCCCGACCACCGCTGTGCCGACGCCCACCATCACCCCGACGATCAGCGCGAGAATAACCTGCCCTCTGATGTAATGCTCGATATCTTTGTAGCATTCTTGCACAAACCGTATGGACTTCTCCCGTGTGGACTTTGGAAAGAATCGCCAGAGATTCCGCTTGATGATTGGTATCAGGGCCGCAAAATAGGAGGCGGTGATGACAAAGACAATAATGGACGTTGAGACAACGGGAATATCCTGGATCACTCTGTTCAGGATATCGGCACCGAAATCGGAGATCTTGCTCCCCACATCGCCAATGAGTGCATTAACCCACTCAATAATCTCCGGATCGATGCGGTTGCCGTCAAAGAGATTCCCCACTTCGACATCCCGTGCCGAGCTCCCAACGGCGGGGAAAAAACGCTTCCCCTCTTCGATGATAACGGGGAAGATCGAATAAACCGCAAAGGCCAGTAAAAAGAACATCCCGATGGAACTGATGATCAACGCATACCTCTGTTTGATAAATCGTGAGAGAAACCGGGTGGGCACCTGGATAATCAACGAGAGATACCATCCGAAGAGGATGGCCTCCATGATCTACGGCGAGGCCTTGAAGATGACAACAAACAGCAGCAGATAGATCATAATCACCCACATCGCCGGATCATATCCCTTTTTAAGAAGCCT
>CAZVWW010000222.1:0-2930 GCA_964631265.1 uncultured Thermotogaceae bacterium | reverse complement strand
TATTCTCAGCTGCCATGGAAAATCGATGTTCTTCTTTTATTCTCTCAAGATTTTCAGGCTGTATATTAAAACTTATATTAAGAACTATGCTAACCACCTCATCAGGAACCGTTGTAGGTGGCGTGGGTTTTCTTGGCAATCGACTCTCATGAAAACTACGAGCTAAATATTCAATATGTTCCTCTTGACCAACTTTATTCTGCATTTTTTTTGAACGAGGTTTAGAGCAAGCTTCAGGAAACTGAGACAGGAATTTTATTAAAAATTTAAATTTTGAAGAAAGTTCAGGGTTAATAGCATCCATTTTTTGCTTTGCAAGTTCCTCAGCATTCTTAACAAAAGACGTCTCTTTTGACATGTTTAAAGTTTAAACCTCCTGTGTGAAATTATTATCCGCTCATAATTCCACACATTATACGAGCCGGAAGCATAAAGTGTAAAGCCTGGGGTGCCTAATGAGTGAGCTAACTCACATTAATTGCGTTGCGCTCACTGCCAATTGCTTTCCAGTCGGGAAACCTGTCGTGCCAGCTGCATTAATGAATCGGCCAACGCGCGGGGAGAGGCGGTTTGCGTATTGGGCGCTCTTCCGCTTCCTCGCTCACTGACTCGCTGCGCTCGGTCGTTCGGCTGCGGCGAGCGGTATCAGCTCACTCAAAGGCGGTAATACGGTTATCCACAGAATCAGGGGATAACGCAGGAAAGAACATGTGAGCAAAAGGCCAGCAAAAGGCCAGGAACCGTAAAAAGGCCGCGTTGCTGGCGTTTTTCCATAGGCTCCGCCCCCCTGACGAGCATCACAAAAATCGACGCTCAAGTCAGAGGTGGCGAAACCCGACAGGACTATAAAGATACCAGGCGTTTCCCCCTGGAAGCTCCCTCGTGCGCTCTCCTGTTCCGACCCTGCCGCTTACCGGATACCTGTCCGCCTTTCTCCCTTCGGGAAGCGTGGCGCTTTCTCATAGCTCACGCTGTAGGTATCTCAGTTCGGTGTAGGTCGTTCGCTCCAAGCTGGGCTGTGTGCACGAACCCCCCGTTCAGCCCGACCGCTGCGCCTTATCCGGTAACTATCGTCTTGAGTCCAACCCGGTAAGACACGACTTATCGCCACTGGCAGCAGCCACTGGTAACAGGATTAGCAGAGCGAGGTATGTAGGCGGTGCTACAGAGTTCTTGAAGTGGTGGCCTAACTACGGCTACACTAGAAGAACAGTATTTGGTATCTGCGCTCTGCTGAAGCCAGTTACCTTCGGAAAAAGAGTTGGTAGCTCTTGATCCGGCAAACAAACCACCGCTGGTAGCGGTGGTTTTTTTGTTTGCAAGCAGCAGATTACGCGCAGAAAAAAAGGATCTCAAGAAGATCCTTTGATCTTTTCTACGGGGTCTGACGCTCAGTGGAACGAAAACTCACGTTAAGGGATTTTGGTCATGAGATTATCAAAAAGGATCTTCACCTAGATCCTTTTAAATTAAAAATGAAGTTTTAAATCAATCTAAAGTATATATGAGTAAACTTGGTCTGACAGTTACCAATGCTTAATCAGTGAGGCACCTATCTCAGCGATCTGTCTATTTCGTTCATCCATAGTTGCCTGACTCCCCGTCGTGTAGATAACTACGATACGGGAGGGCTTACCATCTGGCCCCAGTGCTGCAATGATACCGCGAGACCCACGCTCACCGGCTCCAGATTTATCAGCAATAAACCAGCCAGCCGGAAGGGCCGAGCGCAGAAGTGGTCCTGCAACTTTATCCGCCTCCATCCAGTCTATTAATTGTTGCCGGGAAGCTAGAGTAAGTAGTTCGCCAGTTAATAGTTTGCGCAACGTTGTTGCCATTGCTACAGGCATCGTGGTGTCACGCTCGTCGTTTGGTATGGCTTCATTCAGCTCCGGTTCCCAACGATCAAGGCGAGTTACATGATCCCCCATGTTGTGCAAAAAAGCGGTTAGCTCCTTCGGTCCTCCGATCGTTGTCAGAAGTAAGTTGGCCGCAGTGTTATCACTCATGGTTATGGCAGCACTGCATAATTCTCTTACTGTCATGCCATCCGTAAGATGCTTTTCTGTGACTGGTGAGTACTCAACCAAGTCATTCTGAGAATAGTGTATGCGGCGACCGAGTTGCTCTTGCCCGGCGTCAATACGGGATAATACCGCGCCACATAGCAGAACTTTAAAAGTGCTCATCATTGGAAAACGTTCTTCGGGGCGAAAACTCTCAAGGATCTTACCGCTGTTGAGATCCAGTTCGATGTAACCCACTCGTGCACCCAACTGATCTTCAGCATCTTTTACTTTCACCAGCGTTTCTGGGTGAGCAAAAACAGGAAGGCAAAATGCCGCAAAAAAGGGAATAAGGGCGACACGGAAATGTTGAATACTCATACTCTTCCTTTTTCAATATTATTGAAGCATTTATCAGGGTTATTGTCTCATGAGCGGATACATATTTGAATGTATTTAGAAAAATAAACAAATAGGGGTTCCGCGCACATTTCCCCGAAAAGTGCCACCTGACGTCTAAGAAACCATTATTATCATGACATTAACCTATAAAAATAGGCGTATCACGAGGCCGCCCCTGCAGCCGAATTATATTATTTTTGCCAAATAATTTTTAACAAAAGCTCTGAAGTCTTCTTCATTTAAATTCTTAGATGATACTTCATCTGGAAAATTGTCCCAATTAGTAGCATCACGCTGTGAGTAAGTTCTAAACCATTTTTTTATTGTTGTATTATCTCTAATCTTACTACTCGATGAGTTTTCGGTATTATCTCTATTTTTAACTTGGAGCAGGTTCCATTCATTGTTTTTTTCATCATAGTGAATAAAATCAACTGCTTTAACACTTGTGCCTGAACACCATATCCATCCGGCGTAATACGACTCACTATAGGGAGAGCGGCCGCCAGATCTTCCGGATGG
>CAZVWW010000221.1:0-2933 GCA_964631265.1 uncultured Thermotogaceae bacterium | reverse complement strand
GTTTTCAAGATTCCAACGGGAGAGATTGTGGCCGTTTACGACGATCTGACCGAGAAGAAGCAGATGGAGCAAGAACTCGAAAAAAACAGATACCGTCTTAAAACAGCGGAGAAGATCGCCCATCTCGGGAGCTGGGAGATGGATTTAAAGACGGGGAAGACCATCTGGTCGGACGAGTTTTTCCGGATCTGCGGATACGAGCCGGGAGAGATCGAACCGGCGAAAGAAAAGGGGGTGGCGCTCATCCATCCCGATGACAGAAAAAAGGCGGAAAGCGCTTTGGAAAAGGCCCTCCGGGAAAAAAGCGACTATGCCGTTGAAAAAAGGATTGTACGACCTGATGGGAGCATCCGGCATATCTACTCACAAGGGGAAATTCTGACCGATCAAGACGGAGAGGCCCGGCGGCTTATCGGATCATTCCTGGATATCACCGAAAGGAAACAGGCCATGATTAAGACGGAGAATGCCATGAAAAAGGCAAAAGAAGCCAACCGGGCAAAATCCGCCTTTCTTGCCAATATGAGCCACGAGATTCGCACACCGCTGAACGGGATTGTCGGTTTTACCGACCTCCTCCTGACAACAAGCCTGAATGCAACGCAGCGGGACTACATCAAGAATATCCAGAACTCCTCGATTATTCTACTCGATCTGATCAACGACATCCTCGATTTCTCAAAGATAGAGGCCGGTAAGCTGGAAATTGAGAAGTCCGAATTCAACCTCTTTGAATTACTGGAACGGACCATCGAGGTTGTCAGACTTCAGGCCCATGAGAAAGGCCTGGAGATGCTCTTCAATTTTTCTCCGGAGATTCCGGACTATGTGATAACAGACCAGACCCGATTGAGGCAGATACTCATCAACTTTCTGAGCAATTCTCTGAAGTTCACCGATGAGGGGGAGATAGAGCTCAAATGTCTCCTGCTCAACCTTGAACCGGAGAGGAAAAAGGTGACATTGGCATTCTCGGTGAGAGATACCGGCCGGGGGATTCCAGCGGATAAACAGAAGAAGATCTTTGACAGCTTCACTCAGGAAGATGATTCGACCACGAGAAAATACGGGGGCACCGGTCTCGGGTTGGCCATCTCGAAGAATCTCATCGACAAACTCGGGGGAACGTTGACTCTGGAAAGCGAGCCCGGAAAAGGAAGTGTTTTTTCTTTCCGTATTGACTTCGACTACACCGAAAGAGTTTCAGAGAGCTCGGAGGCCGTGACGCTGGAAACGGTTCTGATCGTAGACGATAACGAAAACAACCTGAAGATCCTCGGAAACATTCTCAAACACTGGAATATCAAGAGCCTGAAAGCTAAAAACGGACTGGAGGCCCTTTCCGTAATGGAAAAAAGCAGAGACCAGATCGATCTGGTGATCATGGATTATTCAATGCCCTACATGAACGGGATTGAGACCATTGAAAAGATGCGGCAGGAACTGGAGTTGAAACAGGACGAAAAACCCTTCATCATCCTCTACACATCTGTTGAGAACCAGGAGATATCAAAGAAAGGGGAGGCTCTGTCGATCAGTAGAAAGATCCTCAAACCGGCGACCATGAGCGAGATATACAATGTCATAACCTCCGATTTTTCCATTCCCGGGCCGGAAACAGCCGATAACGCTGAGCCGGCTGCATTTGAAGCCAATTACAGTGACAAACAGACGATTTTAATCGTTGAAGACAACAAAGTGAACCGGGTCCTCCTCCGGAAATATCTGAAACAGTTCGGGGATTTCAACATCATTGAGGCCTTGAACGGCCGGGAAGCAGTAGAGCAGTTTAGAAAAAACGGGGAGTTTATAGACCTCATCATTATGGATGTTCAGATGCCGGAGATGAACGGTTATGATGCGAGTCTTAAGATCCGGGAACTGGAAGCGGGTAAAGACGGGAAAAACAACAGAGTTCCCATCGTGGCCCTGACGGCGAGAGTGCTCAAGGGCGAAAGCAAAAACGCCGAGAGGCACGGCATGGACGAATATCTGTCAAAACCCATTCGGATAGGATCAGTGGCTAAACTACTCAAGCGATATCTCAGGGAAAAAGCGGACGAAGAAGAGACAGATGATCATTACGACAGCGGTCATTCACAGAATGCGCAGATAGAGGCCTATCTGCAAAGCATGAATCTGCAGATTGACGAGATAAGGGAGATAGAAGGGGAGTATCTCAAAGAGGTTCAATCGAATCTGAAAAAGCTTCAAAAAGCGTTCGGGGAGGAGAATGCTGACAGGATACGATCAGTTGCCCATTCGATCAAGGGCAGTTCCTCCAACGTGGGCAACAATGAGATTGAGAAGATTGCCAGAAGGATTGAAAACGCCGCAAAGGCCGGAAAGCTGGAGACTGTTTCGACGTATCTTGGAGAGCTGAAAAAAGCGCTGAAAAAGTTTGAAAACTACTTTTCGGAAAACATCGGCGAAACTTAATGGATCAGAGGATCGCTTGGATCACAGGGTGGATCAGATGTGGATCAAGGTGGATCACAGGGACAGGTCCCTTGATACGGGAATCAAGGGACCTGTCCCTGTGATCCATTTAAATAAATGGTCCATCAAAACTCCTTTTTCTTAAACACTACATACCCCAGGGCCAATACCAACACACCTGTTAATGCAAGGGCCAGGGTATAGATCCCGTCGAACGCCCCGTTCTGTATGAGGCTCGATCCCTGGATGTAGGGATAGGGGTTGAGCCAGCCGAGACCGGGCCAGTTGTCATTCCCGCTGACAAGTGAGAAAAACGGGAGTCCGATGGATATGATGATCCCGATGATCACCGGCTTGATCTGATCGTTGAAACACACGGAGAAGAACAGGAAGAGCGTGTAGAAAAAGGCTGCACCGATCAGCTGCTGGAACAGGATGAGGAAAACCTCTCCGGTGTAACGGACATCGTACCCGAGGAGGATCATCAGGAAAGG
>CAZVWW010000220.1:0-2960 GCA_964631265.1 uncultured Thermotogaceae bacterium | reverse complement strand
CCTGATTGCCGGCCTCTTCGGACTGGGCATCGTCCTGGTTTATATGCTGATCGTCTACGGGCTCTTCGGCGTTGTGACAGATGTGGCGCTTATTTACAACTCGGTTCTACTTCTCGGGGTCATGGCAGGGGGACGATTCATACTGACGCTTCCCGGTATTGCCGGTATACTGCTCACAATCGGGACTACAGTTGACGGAAACATTATCGTCCTTGAAAGAATAAAAGAGGAAATGAGAATGGGAAAGACCCCTCTGAACGCCATTGGCGGCGGTTTTTCAAAGTCATTCTCTACCATCTTTGATGCCAACATCACAACCATTCTGGCATCCATCGTGCTTTACTACCTTGGCACGGGAACGATTAAAGGATTTGCAACAACACTCATCATCGGTATCCTTGGCAGTATGTTCACAACGCTTGTTGTCTCGAGGGTCATCCTGGACGGCATGTCAGGTTCGATTGAAAACAAATGGCACAAAGAAGAAACGGGGATCGGTGATAGCAAATGAAAAGGACAATAGATTTCACAAGCAAAAGAAAGATGTTCATAATCATTTCCCTTGTTTTGATAGCGGTGTCTCTTATCTCGATGTTGACGAAGGGCTTTAACTTCGGGGTTGATTTCGCAGGCGGTACGGATATTATCTTTACTTCAGATGAGGAAATGACGGTTGCAGAGATCAGGGAACAGCTTGCCGGTTATGATGAGGCATTTGAAAGGGCCAAGATCGCCAAACTCAACCCGCTTTCAACAGGTGTGACGGACGGATCACGGTTCTCGGTCCTGGTCAACGAGTTCTACGAAGGCGATGAGAAGGAAAAACTGATCGGCCAGATCGAAGGACTCACAATAGATTCCTTCAGTACGGTCAGCGGTTTTGCGGCAAGTGAACTGCGATCAAAATCAGCCTGGATTGCTATCATTGCATTGGCCATCATACTGGTCTACATCACAGTCCGGTTTAAATTCTCATTCGGTATCGGGGCCTTAACGGCGCTGGCTCATGACGCCATCATCACACTGGGACTCTATTCGCTCTTCTCAATCCCATTCGATGTCTCGGTTATTGCAGCCATCCTGACCCTGCTGGGTTACTCGCTGAATGACACTATCGTTGTCTACGACCGTATCAGAGAAAATCTGAAACGATTCCGGAACGATGATGTCGAGAAGAATATCAACGACAGTATTAATCAGGTTCTAACCAGAACGATTAACACCTCACTGACAACCTTTATCGTGGTTTTCACCATGCTGTTGTTTGGGGGAACCGGCCTGAAACCCTTTGCTTTTGGGATGACGGTTGGTGTTGTTGTCGGTACGTATTCATCCATTTACATAGCAAGCCCGATATTAATCGGTATGCTTAAAAAGCGGAAATAATCAAGCAAAATAAAAGAAAAAGGCGCCTTTTCAGAAGGTGCCTTTTTTTTATCAGAAAAAGGGGGATTTTAAATGAACACAGATTACGAATTGATTGATCAAAAGATTGAAGGGCTAAAAGATGAGATGCTCGAGTTGCTCTCAGACTGGATCAAGATACCATCCGTTCTTGACGAGGCTGAACCGGAGTATCCTTACGGCAAAAAGGCCTTCGACGCATTGGACTTCATCCTGAAAAAGGGTCGTGAGATGGGGTTCAAAGCCAAAAACGTTGACAATCAGGCCGGCCATCTGGAATACGGCAATGGGGATGGAGACCTCTACGCAGTTCTCGGCCATGTCGATGTTGTACCGGCCGGAACCGGCTGGACACACGGCCCTTTCGACGGGGAGATCAGCGAAGGGTTCGTTTGGGGCCGGGGAACCTCGGACGATAAGGGACCCACCCTCGCAGCGCTTTACGCCCTGAAAGTCATTAAAGAGCTCGACCTGCCGCCGAAAAACAGACTGCGGATTATCATGGGTACCAACGAGGAGAACGGTTCCAAAGGGATCAAGCATTACATGACAAAAGAGGAAAAACCCGTCGAGGCCGTCACACCTGACGCGGAATTTCCCGTGATCTTTGCTGAAAAGGGCATCATCAACTATCAGTTTAATAAAACATTTTCTACTCAGAATGGAGAGGCCATCTGCACATCGTTGACAGGAGGCTTCGCTTCAAACATGGTCCCTTCTCATGCGGCCATTGCCATCAAAACGGAGAATCAAGAGGCGGTCCGCTCAATCTTTCACCGGTTCAACCCGAAAAACAACACGGTACTGTCCCTGAAAACAGAAGATGAGACCGTTGTCATCGAAGCCGAGGGCAGCTCGGCACACGGTTCAACCCCTGAAAAGGGTATTAACGCCATCTCAGCCCTGATTGACCTTGGCTCGCAAATGCCCTTTGATCCGGTATTTAAAGCGGCATTGATAAAGCTCAACGAGAAGATTGGATATGAGACAAACGGAAAATCACTCGGTGTTGCCGGAAGAGATGAGACCAGCGGTCCGTTGACGTTGAATCTCGGTATGATCGACTTTGATGGACAGAACCTCCAGACTACCATCAACATCCGATACCCGATCTTCTATTCAGATGAGATGCTTACAAATCAGATCACCCAGGCAATGACACCGGTTCTGAAAACTCAGAACACCCCACCCACCAAACCGTTGTTTGTCTCTCCTGATTCCGACTTTATTCAGACGCTCAGCAGCATATATGAGGATGTCACCGGCGAGCCCGGAACACCATTCTCAATAGGTGGCGGAACGTATGCCCGGAAAGTGCCGCTGGGTGTTGCATACGGCGCCGTTTTCCCCGGCGAACCGTCAGTGGCCCATCAGCCGGATGAACGCGTGGCCATCGAATCGCTTGTCAAGACAATGAAGATATACGCCAGGCTCTATTATCACTGGTTGTTTCAGTAAACAGCCTAGTTTTTCCTCCTCACATCGTAGACGATATGCAAAATGAGAATTAGCCGGAAAAAGGGGGAGCAGCTTGACGGCTTCGCCTTTTCGAAAAG
>CAZVWW010000219.1:0-2977 GCA_964631265.1 uncultured Thermotogaceae bacterium | reverse complement strand
CCAAAAAAAAGTCCCAACAGGAAGCCTCTTTTATGAGAGACTCCCGTAAGAGCGAAAAGAAGAATGGCAAGCGAGAACCAGATGGTCAAAGACAACCCCATCCCCGGTAATGAGAAAGCAGTCAGGACAGCTGCTGCTATGGTCAGTAATATTCTCTTTCTCAATCTTTTGAACGGCTTTTCATCTCTTCGGAAAACGCCGACCTCTCAATCGCTGCTTTAAGGTTTTCGGCAATGTACGCTTGATCATCACCGGACAGATTGTTAAAAAAGGGCAAAGCAACGGTCCTTTTACTGATATCTTCTGTTACCGGTAAAAGCCCTTCCTTAAAACCGAATCGCTTTTTGTAAAAAGGTTGAAGATGGATTGGTGAGAAGTAATTTCGGCAGCCTATCCCGCTGTCTCTGAGATACTTCAGAACAGCATCTCTGTTAATCGTTTCATCGAGTGTTATCACATAGACGAACCAACTCATCTTTGTTGTGGTTTCATCGATATGAGGGGTACTCACTCCATCAATACTCGAGAAAAGCTCATTGTAACGCTGAGCGACTCTCTCCCTCTTCGAGATAAAAGTCTCAATCTTCTTTAACTGCTCGATACCGAGAACCGCTGATAACTCATTTAACCGGTAATTAAAGCCCAGGCGAACATGCTCAAGCCAGTTTTCGTCGACGCCGCGACCCTGGTTCCGCATCGATTTTGATTTTTTATAAATCTCCTCCGAATCCGTGACAATAACCCCGCCCTCACCTGTTGTAATCTGTTTGTTGGGATAAAAGGCGAAGGCACCGGAGAGTCCGAAACTCCCGCAACGTTCTCCCTTATATTCGGAGCCAAGGGCCTCACAAGAATCCTCTATCAGCTTCAATTCATTCTCCCCGGCAATTTTGTTTATACTATCCCAGTCACAGGGTTGCCCAAACACATCCACAGCAATGATCCCTTTGACATCCTTTTTTTTGTCCAGAATACTGCGGATACTGTCGGGATCAATGTTAAAGGTCTTGGGATCGATATCCGCAAAAACGGGCACGGCATCCTGAAAGAGCAGGATATTTGATGAAGAGATAAAAGAAAATGAGGTTGTAATATACTGATCGCCTTTTGCAATTCCAACACTTCTGAGGATTAGATCCAATGCACTTGTCCCGCTGTTAACGGCAACCGCATAATCTCTGTTGGCATAGTCGGCCATCCTCTCTTCAAATGCATTGATTTTCGGTCCGATACTCAATATCGATGAATCGAGTACCGACATAACAGCCCTCTTTTCTTCCTCTCCTATCTCAGGTGAGGCAAGTGGTATTTTTCTCATCATGAACTCCTTTCTCGGTTCTCGTTAATTGACTGCGTTTCTGATTCTCTCTACGATCTTATAACGGATTCCCTCCTCGGCAACTCGTATGGCGTTGTAAATCGCCACATCATCCGAATTGCCATGGGCCTTCAAAGCGGGGGAATTGACACCGATGATATAACCCCCACCGGTGTTTCGCGAATCCATCTTGCGCTTGAGCTCGTCAAAGGTCGATTTCAACAGACCGGCTCCCAGTTTTGACAGGATGCCCCCCGACATGATTGACTCCTTGAGCATCTTCATGATCAACTTGGCAACCCCTTCCATGGATTTCAGGGCAATATTACCCGACCAGCCATCGGTTACAACAACATCCACATCCCCGAGGGTTATCTCACGTCCCTCAACAAATCCGATGAATTGATCTGCCAGCTTCTCGGTTAACAGACTATGGGCCTGCTTGATTATCTCTGTTCCCTTGTCCTTTTCGGCCCCTACGTTTAAGATACCGACTTTGGGATTCTCAACACCCTCAGTCCGCTTGAGGGCAATGCCCATCCTCGCAAAGGAGAGATAATTCTCAAGCTTGCAGTCCAGATTGGCCCCGCTGTCCAGAAAGGTTGTAAACCCTCTGATACTGGGAATGGGGGTCGCAATAGCCGGTCGCGGAACGCCTTTAATCCGCCCGATAACAAAGGTGGAAACAGCCAAAAGCCCTCCCGTGTTCCCCGCACTGATAAACGCATCGGCCTCTCCGTTTTTAACAATCTCGGCCCCTTTATACAGCGAGGAATCTTTCCTTCTCAGGACCTTTGAGGGTTTTTCATCCATCCCGAATTCATCTTCAGCCTCCTGGAATGCAATCCCGTGTTTCTCCAACTCCCCTTTAAAGGGCTTCAGTTTATCCGGGTTCCCGATCAGGATTAATTCCGATTCTATCTTCTCACTTTTCTTAGCCAGAACAGCTCCCTCAACTACAGATTTGGGAGCATTATCTCCGCCCATTGCATCAATAACGATCTTGCTCATTTTATCCACTCACTTTCATGATATATCTATCTCATCTGCCTTATTATCATTTCAAGGTTCATTTGAATCAGGCCCTGTTTTCAGTGGAATTATACACTATTTTTTTCGTCAACAGAAAAGAGCATTTGATTAATATTGTTATATAAACTTTTTGGTTTTTATGGATCTGTTGTATAATAGAAGTGCCAAAAAAATTTAAACAGGAGGTTTTTGTATGGATAAGTATGTTTGCACAGTATGCGGTTATGTTTACGATCCCGAAGCAGGGGACCCTGATAACGGGGTCAAGCCCGGAACTTCATTTGAGGACGTCCCGGAGGATTGGGTATGTCCGCTTTGTGGAGCAGGCAAAGACGCTTTTGAAAAGCAATAGAAAGGGGCGGGTTAATTGTCTGTCAGAAAGATAATCGAAGGCGTCTACAATGTAGGAGCAATAGACTGGGATAGGCCCTTGTTCGATGAGCTCATCCCTTTGCCCGATGGAACGTCGTATAATGCATTCATCGTGGAAGGTTCAGAAAAGACAGCGATGATTGACGCTGTGGAACCTGAAAAAAAGGATGAATTCAGGAGGAATCTTGAAGAATACGGTTTAAAAAAGCTGGATTATATTATATCAAACCATGCTGAACAGGACCATTCCGGTTT
>CAZVWW010000218.1:0-3015 GCA_964631265.1 uncultured Thermotogaceae bacterium | reverse complement strand
GAGGTCATGGTTTTGTGACAGTTGCACGATGATTCCAGAACACTATCGGGGCAAGGAGTGGTACTTGTTAACCGATTTTGAATGTCAAAGTATTTTTTTTAGCGCCATGACACTCCTCACTGAGATTAAGGTTTATTATAATATACCATATATTGAATATTTAGTTTAGCAGACTATACCAAATCGTAGGAAAACACCTGCTCGGTTCGGAAACCGAATGAACCAACCGCTTTCCGGGTATTTGCCTTATTGCTTGCATTCCCACCTGTGGGATTCTACTGTTCAACTGAACATCCATTTCATGGCAGCTCTTCAATTCATTAAATGTAACAATATCTGACCCTTGTTGACAAAAAGTTTATTATGTTGTATATTGGAACTGGTAATCCATAAATTTTGTTACGGAAATGACCGCAAGACATACATTCACGAAACTCTTGTTTCAAAGACTGATTAGCGGATTGTTTTTCATAATAGGGGGTTAATAATGCTGATTGTAAGAGGCAAAGAATACTACACAATAGCGGAAATTGCCGAAAAGTTTGATGTCACACCGGCAACAGTGAGCAGCTGGATAAGAACGGATGTGATCTGCGCAAAAAAGGTCGGCCGGCAGTGCATCATCCCTGTGGAGGAGGCAGAAAAACTGCTGAATCCCTTTACGGTGGATTAACTTTGTTCTGATCCGCTGAGGTATTTTTTTAACAAACTAAACAGGCTCGCTTTATCGACCGGTTTTGACAGATAATCATCCATCCCTGAGGAGAGGCATCTGTCAACTTCGTTCTTCAACGCCTCTGCTGTAAGGGCAATGATAGGAGTATGCCGTTGGGATTGCGCCTCGCTTTCCCTAATCTTCTCCGTTGCTTCCAAACCATTCATCTCGGGCATCTGAACATCCATGAAGACGAGATCCGGTTCTTCCGTAAGGGTGAGTTTGACAGCCTCTTTTCCGTTAGCGGCCTCCAGGAAGACCACCTCTCTCAACATCTTCCCGATGATAATCTTGATGAGCATCATATTGGTGCCGACATCCTCGGCTATCAGGAGCTTTGCACTGGTATTGATAACCCTTTTTTTAGAGGGTTTGTCAGCCTTGGATTCTTCAGCTTTGGTAGCCTGTTCCTCGGAAGAGAAAAAGGTTGCTTTTATTGAAAAACGGAACGTTGTGCCGATTCCAGGTTGACTGTCAAAGTGAATTTCTCCTCCCATCTTTTCAACCAGTAAACTTGAAATGACCAGACCGAGTCCGGTTCCGCCGAATTTTCTCGTTGTGGACGTATCTGCTTGTGAGAAGGCCTTGAAGAGCTTGTCACTTTTCTCTTCTTCTATCCCGATGCCTGTATCTGCCACATCAAAATGGTAAAGTCCGTGGCGATCGTCCAATTGTTTAAATCTCAGACCGAGTTCCACTTTGCCCTCTTCTGTGAATTTGACGGCATTACCGAGAAGATTGACCAGGACCTGTCTCAGACGGACCGGATCGATCAGGGCGTACCGGGGAAGATCAGACTGGATATTGAGATGGAAATGGAGTCCCTTCTTTTCCGCCTGTAATCTCAGGATCTCAGCGGCATTCTTCGTGATGGTAACAATATCCGACTTTATGAGCTCCAGTTCCAGTTTACCGGCCTCGATCTTTGAAAAATCAAGGATATCGTTGATGATCTCAAGCAGTGAGTTGGAGGAATGCTTGATGGTCTCAACATACTGTGCCTGCTGCTTGCTCAAGTTCATGTCTTTGAGCAGATCGGCAAACCCGATAACGCTATTTAAGGGCGTTCTGATCTCATGGCTCATATTGGCCAGAAAATCCGATTTGGCCCTGTTTGCTGCCTTTGCCTCCTCTTCAGCTTTTTTTCTTTGTTCGGCCTCTTCCCCCAGCAGAGAAAGATATTTGAGCTTGTAATTTAAGGCGACAAAGAAAAAGGCCAGCAAGCCGACAACGCCCCATTCCTTTATATACAGCGTGAAGAGATTGGTTGGCAGCAGCCCAACCCCCCGAAGAGAAAAGAGAACAATTGAGGCAACAAAAAACGACCAGGCCAGCAAGAAATTCATTGCGTGCGGATTATTAGATCGGATCAATTTAACGGCAGCCAGGGAGTTGGGGATGATCGCCAATAAGGCATAGGTGACGAACATCATCAACGCTCCACTGGGAGGAACGAAAAAAGTCGAAGCGCTTATGGCAAGTCCGACATAACTGAAAAAACGAAAAAACTTCTTTTTGTATCGGATCCCGAGTCCGAAAATCAGATAGAGATAACTGAAATAGGTGATGAAGAGCAGGCCCAGAACTCCGGAAGTGATATAGACCGGGAACTTCCAGTGAAGGGCCTCCGGTCTCAGGATGCAGAAGAGAATACCGTTTTGTGTACTGTAAAAGACAGCGTAAGCGCCGGCAAACAAAGACAACAGGATATGGGCCTTTTCTTTGTGATAGATAAAATAAAGGATATTGACCAGTATCATCAGGATGAGAAACCCGAGAAAAAAGCCTGAAGCGATATTCTCTTTCGAAAAGTAACTGAGAAAGTCCTTGTAGGGACTGATATAAAAGGGGAAACGCATCGTTCCCTCAGTGTTAACCTTTGCTGCAAAAGTAATCTTCTCGCCGGGAGGGATCTTGACGGGAAACGCATACGTTCTTATCTGTATTGCTCGATCCTCATACGCCATGTCGTCGTTGACTGAAAAGCTTTCCGATAAGCCTTCAACGTCAAAAATAAAGAGATCGACAGCATCCACCAGTGGATAGTCAAGATTGACAATCCAGCTTTCAACTCCGCTGGTATTCTCAATTTTGGTTAGCACCCAGTAGGCCTCATCGGTGAACCCGTAACTCGTTTCATTGTCTACCCTGTATTTCTCATATTTCCCCTGAACAAGACCCTCTGCGTCAATTATCCCTTCCCCGTCTCTGAAAACAGAGGCCTTTTCAGTGAGGAGGATCCTTTCGGAATCATCCGTCAGGATGATCGTTTCAGCTGCCATCAGTGTTTGTGGAATGAC
>CAZVWW010000217.1:0-3032 GCA_964631265.1 uncultured Thermotogaceae bacterium | reverse complement strand
ATACAAACTTGAGTTGGAATCCTCCGAAAAAGAACAGGATAAAGCAGAAACTGTCTAAATGTATGCTTTTGTATATGTTTTTAGTAGCGGCAATGAAATGTTAATGCGTTTAAAAAAACACCAGGCTCAAAGCTCAGAATATAAGGCCCCTTTTAACGGCCACTTTCTTGTGTGTTTCTGTAGGTCAAGATACAGGGAATAAGCCCGGTTCATTTCAGCCAAGGAATTAAATTTGAAAAATTCCCGATCGAGAATGTTAACAAAATCATAAAGTCCGAACCCCATTTTTGCATAGAACATAACCCCATTCAGGACCTTCTCGTATGCCGCCAGTATATCGTTATCTTTCGATTCCAAAGCTTCCGAATAACTTACAAGCTCTTCATTAAGGGGATCCACGGTTTTGGAGTGGTTTAAAAAAAGTTCTTTTAGCTCATCATAGATCTTTATTGCCTCTGGCCCGAAAAAACGATATTTGTAAGTGGGTAGTTCCTCTTTTGTGGGGTTGTAATAGTCCCTATTAAGGGTGGATCTAACGATGGTTTTGAATTCTTCATGATTCAAGTTGCTGCTGCAGAGATAATTATCAGTGGCGACGCAAAAGGGGCGTTTTTCAGAGAATTTCAACACATAGTCTCTGGCTTTTTTTAAAGTCAAAGAGGAGCCTTTTTTTGTCTTGTGCATCTTGTGTAGTTGATGATAAGAGCAAACCCCATAAAGATTTGTCAGTGAAAGGATGTACGATTGAAGTGACTGATAGTCTAATAATTCATCTCCTCTTTCCTTCATGGTTCTGAAAAGCACCTCTTTTAACTCCGAGGGTAATTTTACAGTTGAATAATTGTCTTTTGGTGTAAGAAAGGCATAGCCCATGTTAATTAAATATCTGAGTCTAACGATATCTTTACCCAATGCCATTTTCACCATCACCTCAAAGAGCTTTATGACATCTTCCGGAGAGAAGTCTTTATTACTATCACTAAGTGAACCCGTAATAAAACCATCATCCATTGCCTTTTGAAGGGAAGCTCTTAAACGGGTATGATCAAGAGTGTGAAATACCCTAATAAACTCATCTGAATACAACATCAGCTCATTTGGTAAAAAATAATATAATTCTTCGGTATATTTCTTCGGTAAAAGCTCTTTAAGTACCATGACCAAATCTTCCTTCTTCAGTTTGTAAGGCGCATCAATCCCATGGTTTTTCCCGAGATTAACCAAATCCTTCTTTTTAAGACTCCTTAAGGCCTGTTTCAGGGTCGTCTCATTTTTCATCCTTCCCGCTCCTTTCATATTTGGCATGCAACGTGATTATAACATTAAAATATTCCGGCACCCCGTGGCACCCCACAACAACGGGGACGGTCCCTGTTCACACCAATCGTGGATCAGGGGGGCAGGTCCCTTATTCTGAAAATGAAGTGTCTTTTTGTGATAAAATATAGCCGTATATAAACTGCTGAGCTTTTTTCAGCTTTTGTATGGGATTTCAGGTTGCGCTTGATTATAATTGTTATTTTACTATTTGGGATTACCAAGCTGGTGTATGCTTTTTTTTACGAAGGTTATAGGGTCTGGAGTCTGGAAAACCATAAAAGGCTCCATTCGTTTTTGCCTTTTTCTATACCCCGGTCTCTGGACCTACAATCCTTTGTCAATGATACCTTGTAACCGGGATTAAGAATCGCTGTTAAATCAATTGTTATAATGATGTATAATTTGAGATGAAAATTGCGGGTTCAAGCGTAACGGGAATGGTTTATGGAGAAATCAGGACAGCATGAAAGGAGCGACATATGGTTAATAATATCGTATGGCAGAGGACACAGATCGACCGGGAGAGACGGGAGCAGGTGTTGGATCAGAAGGGGTTGATTCTTTGGTTCACGGGTCTTTCGGGTTCGGGAAAATCCACTCTGGCAGCGGAGGTTGAGAGAAGACTGAATGAAAAGGGCAGGGCCACCTATCTGCTTGATGGGGATAATATACGGCACGGGTTAAACGCCGACCTCGGATTTTCACCGGAGGAAAGGGCGGAGAATATAAGACGGATCGGGGAGGTGGCCGTGCTCTTTCTCGATGCCGGGATCATCACACTGGCCTCCTTTATCTCGCCCTACCAAAAAGACAGAGAGAGGATACGAAAGCTGTCGCCGAAAGACCGGTTTGTTGAGATTCACGTGGACTGCCCGCTTGAGGTCTGTGAGGAACGAGATGTCAAGGGGCTTTACAAAAAGGCTCGTGAGGGTGTAATAAAAGATTTTACCGGAATCAGTGCCCCTTATGAGAATCCGGAGACACCTGAGATCTATCTGAACACAGCAGAGTCTCAAATGGCGGATTGCGTTGAGAAAATCATGGCGTTCTTAAAAACAAACGGTCTCACGAAGACGGAGAGGTGATGACATGCTGCTTGACATGCACGCGCACACAACGGCATCCGACGGGACCTATAAACCGGATGAGATCTTACAACTGGCGAATGAGAAGCGATTAGTCTATTTTTCAATCACAGATCACGACACGCTCGACGGGGTTAAGAAGGTCCAAGAAACCCCACCGGGCATGACCTTTATTCCGGGGCTCGAGATCAGCGCCGAATACCCCTCCACCCTTCACATCCTCGGTTACGGGATAGACCCCTTTAACGCGGAACTGAACGAAAGGCTGGAGGAACTGCAGGATTTCAGGAAGAACCGGAACACCAGGATGCTGACGAAGATGAAGCAGTTCGGGTTTCACGTCACAATGGACGAACTCATCGACGAAGCGGGAAGCGAATTGGTGGGCCGTCCGCATTTTGCCAATATCATGTTGAGAAAAGGCTATGTTGACACCTATCAGGATGCGTTTGACAAATATCTCAAAAAGGGAGCCCCGCTCTATTTAAACAAAAAGCGGCTTGACCCCGCTCTGTCCATCGACCTCATCCATTGGGCAGGCGGGATTGCCGTTATGGCTCATCCCTACCAGACAAAGCTCGAAGGGGAAGAGCTGGAAGCACTCGTCAAAAAACTGGTGTCATACGG
>CAZVWW010000216.1:0-3167 GCA_964631265.1 uncultured Thermotogaceae bacterium | reverse complement strand
ATTCTAACTGGGAAGAGAAGTTATTCACTGAAAAAAGAGAATACAACGGGTTGGAGATAGCGATTTTCGGGATGTGAAATGGGTTGAAAACTCACTTAACCCAATACACACCAAATCCGGTAGATAAAGGACCTACTTGCGAAGTGAATCCTTTTCCCATAGGCGTGTAAACCGTATCGATTAAGTTGTACTGTTCGTTTAAAAAACTTCTCTATTTGCCTGCATTCCACAAGATTATCAGCTCGGATCATAGTCAGCTTGAAGGATGACGCGACCTTTCATGTGATTTTTCCTTCAGGAAGCTTTAAGTATCATTTCTGTCTATAAACACTTTTATCCGCTTTTCCAGTTCATCTCTGGCCTCTCTGTAAGCGTTCAGCCGTTCTTCTTCAGATCCAACCGCTTCAGCAGGATCTTTAATGGGCCAGTGCTCCCTCAGACTGACACCCGGGAAGACCGGGCATAAGCGATTCGCCCTGTTGCAGACCGTAATCAGATAACCGAAACGCTCCTTTAAATAGCGATCCAGTGATTTGGCCTCCTGACCGGAGATATCATACCCCTTTTCCGCCATCGCCTTAATGGCCAGCGGGTCCACCTGAGTGGGCTCGAGCCCGGCACTGAATACCTCAAAACGATCTTTACCCATTTTCTTCAAAAAGGCTTCTGCCATCTGGCTCCGGCAGGAATTTCTCGAACATATGAAAAGCACACGAATCTTACCCATAATCTCACCTGTTTTCTTGATATTATTTCGGTTTTCCCACCTGAATGTATCATTTTTTTATTAAGTTTTGTTGATTAAGCCGATTAAAGACAGTGAGATGTTCTTTTCGTCTTTTGATAGAATAAAAAACAAAACAGTCCCGTGGTATAATCATTCTCAACAGATTCAAGGGGGTCGTTTTTTGAGACGAATAATGGTTCTTATAGCAGCGTTCATGATAGTAACAACCGGATTGTCGTCCAAGGTTTTTCTGATGGACGAAGAGCTCCCGCCGGAGCGTTTTCAGATGGTGGGGGACAGATTATACATATACTCTGTGAACCTTTTGAGGAAACTCAACACCGATTTTCAATGGGATAACATCAAGAAGTCGCTGGAGGTGGAATGGAACGGAAACTTCATAACGTTCAACAACAATTCCACAAAAGTGGCGCTTAACGGGGAGACTGTCTATCTTTCGACCTCTCCGAGGATTATCAACAACCGGTTCTTTCTGCCGCTTTTGGAAACCTGCCGTCTATTGGGTCTGAGAATGGTGACCAAAGGGGACGATTATTACATATACAGCTCAGAGGCGCGACTGGAAAAATATTACTGGCTTCCCGGCGGGATCACTTTCATTTTTGACAAGCCAATCAGTCTGTCAATACGCCGGCAGGACTCACAGACGATGCTCTTTGACGTTATCGGGGCAAAAATCGGAGAAGAGATCGCATCGAGCAACAAGATCACCGGCATTAGTGAGTTTCAGGCCTACAATTATCTTGAAGACACAATGAAATCTTTTTTACGCTTTGAGATGACTATAGATGAGAAGCAGCATATAGAACCCTTTGTGGAGGATAATGTGATATACCTCCTGTCCGAGGCTGGAGATGGTATTCCAGAGGTCGAGGAGGACAAGACCAAAGTGGTTGTCATCGATCCCGGACATGGCGGTTTTGATCCCGGTGCTATGACGGATGACGGATTTCAGGAGAAGAACGGCGTCCTCTCGGTCTCGAAGTTTTTGAAGAATAAACTTGAGGAAAAGGGCTATCAGGTCTTCCTGACAAGAAACCGCGACAACTTCGTGGATCTGATGGAGCGATCGCGATATGCCAATCAGAAAAAAGCCGACCTCTTCGTCAGCCTTCATATGAACTATGTTGAGGCTGATTATGTGGAAGGCGTGGAACTTTTCTACTATAAGTGGTCTGAGCCGAGTTATATTAACAGGTTGAACCGGTATTACACAAATCCCCCTCTAACTCAGGGTGAGATACAGGTAAAGATCGGGAATAAGATCGACAGCACCTTCGAGAGCGAGGAACTGGCCGGAACAGTTGCCTCCAGCTTTGAAGAAAGCGGTTTTACGATCAACAAAACGATTCCCGAGGATTTTGCAGTGGTAGCTTATTCTGAGATGCCCTCCCTGTTAATCGAATGCGGCTTTCTTTCCAACAAGACGTTCAGAAAGAACATCAAACGGGCGGGTTTTCAGGAGAAGATATCAACGGCCATTGCGGAGGGAATCGATGATTTCCTAAAAGAATGAGACCGGGATATTATTAATGAATGTTGTATCGGAAGAATCGCTCTCCAACTCGAAATAGAAGAGATCCTTGCCGCTCATGGAATGAAGGGTAAGGGGCGTTCCTTCTGAGTCCGTTACTGATGGGGTTGCACCAGGTTCTTTGCTCAAAAATACCCGTAAATTGCCGGTTCCGGGCAGTTCATGGATGTAAATCCTGAAGTCGAGCTGATCGGTGATGATTAAGGCTGATTCGCCACTGGTCTCGATTCCGTTGATTGCTACGGCATTGCCCCCTGAATAAAAGAAATTTTCGGGAGCGGAAAAATGGTTGAACTGATCCCCGGTATAGAAAAGGTCAGACGGATCGCCTCGATTTTCATACTGTTCAAGTGACCAGTTGTTGTCTTTTTGGATCACAGCCACCCGGTAATGGCGGTTCATGTCCTCCCCGGGTATCCAGGGTTGGGTGTTTGAGTACTTTGAATCATCGATGCGATAGATCATAAGCCCGTTATTACCGGGCAGATAATCGTTGTACGGGTTGTTTTCTTTAAATTCGTATAAAAAATACTCCTGCGGGTTGTTTTCTTTTTCATATTTGTAGATATCGTCCGAGACGGTGAAACTCCCGGCTTCATCAGAGACCGGAACGCTTTCCGCCCAGCCGATTTTCAACTTTGACCAGGCTGTTAACTCAGCCGGTGCCCCCCCATAGCCACTGTATTCATTCTCGCCGAATATTGATTTCTCATCATTCCAGCTCCCGGCTCCCATTAACCCCCAATAGCCGATTCCATATGAATTATTGGTGGTGTCGTAAAGATCGGGAAGGGCGAATATGAGATGTCCCAGTTCATGGCAGTAAACCCCGATGGTCATATCGTATGGCGCCACCCAGTACTCCGGCTGCATACTGTATCGGCT
>CAZVWW010000215.1:0-3177 GCA_964631265.1 uncultured Thermotogaceae bacterium | reverse complement strand
GCCAGTTCCTGCGCCGCCTTGGAAACGTCCTGAGCACTTGCTGAGACTTCTTCCACACCTGAGGTTACTTCCTGAATGGAGGCCGAGGTGTTCTGCACGTTGTTGTCGACGCCTTCGGCTTTGTTCATCAGATCGTTTGAGGTCTCGTTTTCGTCTTTGGCCATGGTGTAAATAGTCTCGACCGTGTTTTTCGTGGTGGATGACGCTTGATCAATTTTCCCGATGAGGGCTCTGAAATTGTTCAAGAGGGTGATGGAGGATTTGGCCATAATCCCTAACTCGTCCTTGCGTTTGATCGGGTCTTTGAGTTTTTCCTCTTCTATGTTCAAATCATAATTGGCGATACTCTCTAAATAACCGGCAACAGAAGCAATCGCGTTGCCGATCCTTCCGGAAATGATATACATCACAATAAGCGCTATGATGATGGCTATCCCGGCAATCATTAAAATATTAAGAAGCAGATGGTTCGACACATTAGAAATCATCTGATTGGTTTCTTCTTCCGATACCCCCAGGAAGAGGATCCCGATCACGTTTCTGTTGTTATCGAAAAGCGGGCTGTAAACGGTCATGTAGGGTTTTTCCAGAATGTCCGCCTTCCCTAAGTACACTTCGCCGTTCATCATGCTGTTATAGGCCGCACTGTCCTCGCCAAGGTACGTCCCCACCGCTCTTTCTCCGTTTTCCTTTTCAATATTCGTGGTCATTCGTCTGAAGTCATCGCCTTCTCTCACAAAGATGGTGGCGACATCACCGGTTTCCGAGAGCAGATTATCGACAAACTCATGATTCCGGCCCACAAAATCGCCGTCGTCATCGTAGAGTTTACTGTCTTCTAAATGCAGGTCACCGTAATAGTTGTCCAGATAACGATGCGCCATCTGAATGTCAGAGTCAAGCTTCTGCTTGATCAACTTCGTCTGTAGCTGTCGCATCCCGTTCTGTCCGTTAAAATAGGACATGAAGGCGACAACGGCCACCAGACCAATAAGGATGACCCCTACATATATCATCAGTTTCCACTTAATCTTGAATAAGGACAAAAAATCCCTCCTCCTTGTTTTTTTGTTCATGTCTTTGCTTTATTTCACAGCTTAATCATTCATCTATCTTTTCGAATTCCAGCCTGAAGGGTTCGCTTGTGTTTGAAAACTGAAGCATTACTTTTTCTCCTTCTGATTTATACAAAGTTGATGCTCCATCAGAGGCCTCTCCGGAACTAAGGTTGAAGAGAGTAACATCTTGTTCGATATTATCCATCGGAACTAACTCAACAATTCCAAAGCCATCTGTTGTAAAAATGACTCTATAAGTTCCAGGTGGCATCTCAAAAGGATCTGTCAATAATTTGCCAGCTCTCCCTTCAAAAACCATGTCCTCAAAATCTTCTTCTCCTTTATCTATGGTGTTTGTGCTGACTAAAGATGTTTCCCAAAACCTTTCATATATTGTCTGTTTGATCTCTTCTTCTAACTTATAAAAATCTATTGGTTGCTCATCTGAGAATCTTTTGAGTTCTCCATACTTTTTGTTCATTGCCGTTTGACTCGTCTCAAAAAAGATAGCGGCCATATCAGCGCTGATATACTCCTCTTCATCAACCAGCGCATAGCCATTCGCAAGAAGAATCGCATTAATCATCAAATTATGTCCCCCGAAGAGGTTCGGGAAGTGCTTCCAGACATAGGCTTTTATTATACCTTCTTCTGTAGCTTTCCAATCGTATGAGAGGTATATGTTTTCTCCCTTTATCAATTGTTCCAGGATAGTCTTGGCCTCTGATTCAAATTGAGATACATCAACGCCCAGGAGTTCTACGGTTTTTTCTTTTTCTACCAATCCCGAGTATCTCACTTTTATGGTCTTTCCATCCTTTACATCAAGACATCTTGCCTCTTCAACTGTGTCCGGCATTTTAAATGCCAAATCCGCGGGATACTTCATTTCGTTGATTGTAGTAAATTCGATTGAAAACAACGAGATGGTTAAAAGAAGAATCAATATTGAAAGGAAAATTTTACGCATATACCGTCAACTCGCTTTCGATTTTTGAGATTATAAACAAGACCATCAGCCTCCCCAAGCTCATTAATTGATATTCTTCCCGAATATCTCGTTCTGCATGCCCTTAATCTCGATGATCTTCGGTGTGATGAAGATTGAGACGTTTCGTTTGTCCTCGCTCTCCTTCTCGTTTGTGAAGAACTTGCCGATGAACGGCAGGTCGCCGATGAAGGGGAGTTTGGTGACGGACTTGGAGGAGATATTCCCCTCGAGGCCGCCGATGACCAGGGTGTCTTTGTTGTTGATCACGACCTGCGTCTGGGCCTGTCTTGACTTCTGTATCGGGAAGCCTTCGGAGTTGAATTCGTCTGACGAGGAGACGACGACGTTAACGTCTAATCTGATGGTGTTGTCCCGGTTGACGAACGGCTCGATTGTGAGGTCGTATCCGGAGTTCAAGGTTATCAGCTGTTCCTGAGGACCCTCTCCTGTTGTTGTTGTCATTCTGTAGTAATAGGTCTTTCCGATGAGGATTTGGGCCTGATTGCCGCTCATGGTGGTGACATAGGGCCGGATCATCTGGTCGCCCGTTGTGTCGTCTTCGCTTGAGTTGTAGCTCATGTTCAGATCAACGGTCTGGGTCAGGGCGTTGAGTATCTTTGAGAAATCGGTGAAATCGAGAATCCCGCTGGTGAAGTTCAATCCGGACTCCGAATTCAGATTCAGGGTTGGTGTCGAGGTCTCCAGCCCCATCGTCATATCTCTCTGAAAGCCTTCGAGAAGACTGTTGTCAAGAACCATGGCGGAGATTTCCACCATCTTCTTCGGTTGAACGGTGTTGGCGATCAGCGGCTTGAGCTCCTGCATGTCTGAATCGGAGATATTAGTGAAGATAACCAATCCGTTCGTCTCGTCGGAATAGACCGTGCCGCCGTAGGCCCCCTCAATAAGGGAGGTAACTTCTTCATAGCCATGGCTGATGTTGAGAATCCGCTGTTTGTCCATGCCGGTCTGATGTTCAACACCCGGCGGGTTCATGATGTAGATAGGTTCTGAGAAACCTTCGACAGTCTCAACATTAAAATCGTACAGCCTTTCCGTCAGTTTCAACCAGCCTTCCCATGTCAGATTCTCCATGTCCAGTCTTGATGTGATGGACGAGCTCTCTTC
>CAZVWW010000214.1:0-3184 GCA_964631265.1 uncultured Thermotogaceae bacterium | reverse complement strand
CTGCAAAAGGGTCAAAGATGCCTCTACCATACTTTATATAATACTAACCGGTACAGATAAAATCTTTCTGGGAACCCGGTTAAAAGGACAGCGGGGAAGGCTTTGCTCATATCTATAACCGTCTTTTCAAGATGCCGTTTAATATACATGAACGTCTCCCGTTTATTTTAAGTACTATTTTAAACTTTATCGAAAGGTTGTGTGCTATCAGGGTTGCGGCTTTTTTGGATTGCAGGCGTATAAAAAACAGGGTGTTTACTCCTTTTCCCCGAAAAGACGGGCAACGTGAAAGACAGGCACCTGACTTGAAGAAAAGAAAGAACCGCATTAACCCTTTATTCACAAACAGAGGCGTTCTTATTGCTGAGGTCGTTGCTATCACGATAAGCCTCCTCAAAACGTCACTCCGTTAATTTGATTCAAGAAATTACTAAATGGTTAGACCAGTTTAATACAAGAAAATCATTTTTACATAGGAATTATCTTAACATGGTATGATAACGTGGGATTACTTAAAAAAAGTGTGGCAACATTTCCCACGCTTATAAAAAAATGCCAATTAGCGCGGTGATGAATCTCATCGGGGTTAAAAATGGAGGGATCGGGTATGTCAAAGCGACTCATCAGCATCCTACTGATCGTGGTGATCGGGCTGACGGGGTGTCTCAGAAAGACATCGGAGGAGAAACCGGACACAAGCGTCTTTCTCGCAGACATCGGAAAAGCAGGAGAGGTCACCGGCGGGGGGGCTTACGACATTCTCGACATGCGCAACTTCGGGTTCTGGTCCCTGGCCGTTGACAGAGACGCCCTCGCCAAACGTCCCGGCCCTTCCGGATACTACACCCTCACGGTGAACGGCGAGCCATACGCGTTAAAGACCAACAAACTCAACGCGAACATCCTCGAATGCCTCTTGCCCGAAATGCTCACCGAACAAGCAATCGAGCAGGGCATCCTCAGAAAGACAGAGTCCACCCTCGAAGAACAAACGGCGACCCGGGAGAGCCTCACCATCGCCGAAGTCATCATCGAGAGCCTCGAGACCGATAACGGCACAAACCGCTACCGGATCGGGGTCAATAACTACATCGCCATGCGGAACGCCAAAAAAGGCCCCATATTCGATGAGAGCGGCACCTTCATCCGACCCTCCTGGGTGGTCTCAAACGAGCTGAACACCTACACAGTATCCAGGTTCTTCGACGCACGCCAGGTCTCCGAAGCCGGCGGTGTGGTGGGGGCGTTCACCTTCCTCAAGAACCGCCAGGATCATGAAGAACTCCTCGACTACCCCTATCCGAACCGGTTGCAGCTCACAAGCGGGACCATTGACATCGCCCCTCCCGACACACGGGATCGCCTGCGCCAGCTTGGAACCGACACCTACACACTGGAGAAAGACGACGCCAACAACCAGTTCATCATAACCATCAACCGGAACCAGCTCCCCGCCAAATACGATGACACCCATTTCTGGGAGACCCAGATCAACGAAGACGGCGCGCTCTTCAGTTTCGGCGATACCGGCACAGCGGACGAATACAGGACACAGATCGCGTACACACAAACCGCAAACACCGAAATCGTCAAAAACTCACGCTTCAGCGCCGTGCAGTACAACCCCCCGGACATCCAGCTCCAGAGCCCGGACAACGGACAGACGAACATGAACCGGACCCTCACCCTGGAATGGACCGCCACCGCCGGCGACAAAGAAGCGGGACAGAGAGGCAGCCCCGCGATAACCGGCTACAAAGTCTCCCTCGCCAAAGCAGGCAGCCCCTATGGCGAGCCGGCCACCACAACAGCACAAGACATGCAAAAGAGCGGGCTGGATTACAACACCGAATACAAATGGAAAGTCACGGCCGTCCAGAACGACGGACAGGAAACAACCTCAGACGAATACACCTTCAAGACCGAACCCAGAGAATATTACGGCCCCTCCATCACCCTGGATAGCCCGGCGAACAACGCCGAGTTCACCACCCCAACGGTCACCTTCAGCTGGACCGCCCGGGCCGGAAGCCAGAAAAACACCGGCGAGCGAGCACCCGCCATCACCGGCTACACCTTCTACCTGGCCAAAGACGGAGAGGGCTACGACAGCGAGAACCCCGGCGGAAACACCCACACCCGGGAAGACCTCGAATACGCCACCACCTACAACTGGAAAGTCAAAGTCCGCCAGAGCGACGGAAAGACAACCACCTCCGGGGAACGACGCTTCACAATCATGACAAACGCCTTCAACGGCGGCCGGGGGACAAAGAACGACCCCTTCGAGATCGCCGACTGGGAACAGTTGAACAGCGTCCGGGACTTTCCCGATGACCACTTCGAACTGGTCAACGACCTCACCGACGATGCAACCGGACACGCGACATATGCGACCAGGAACGCCAGTAACAACGACAAGGGCTGGGCGCCTATCGGAGCCTGGGAAACCCCGTTCACCGGCTCGCTTAATGGAAACGGCAAGACCATCAGCGATCTGACGATCGACAGGACATCTATTGATGAAGTTGGCCTCTTCGGCTATACGGAGGGGGCTACCATCAAGAATCTGAAACTGTACAACTGTGATATAACCGGCAGTGACGGGGAAGAGGATAATGTGGGAGCTCTTGTTGGAGAGGCCATTTCATCGACAACGATCTCAACCTGCACCCTTACATGTATAAAGGTTAACGGTACCGGAAGAACCGGCGGGATAGTTGGCCTTTTGAAAGATTCTTCAATAAGTTCCTCTTCCTTTGAAGGCACAGTAACGTCATCATCATCAAGCATAGATGGCGGAACCGGCGGAATCGCCGGGGATATTATCCTTGCTTCAACCATAGAATTCTCATCATCGGAAGGGTTTGTGGAAGGCTGCAGAAATGTCGGGGGTTTTGTTGGAAAAGTTACCGACGATGGTATAATAAAACAATGCTACTCGACAGCAGAAGCATCGGGAAGCGGTAATTACGTCGGTGGTTTCATCGGAAACATCGGAAAAACCGATGGCAATGGCAGTGAGAGTATCCGCAACTGCTATGCCACCGGCGATGCAAACGGAACCGCTGACTACGCCGGTGGTTTTGTTGGAAGAAAAATATCCGGAACCGTTGAAAACTCCTACTCAACCGGAAAGGCGACCGGCAGCAATAATGTCGGTGGTTTCTGCGGAGAAAACTTT
>CAZVWW010000213.1:0-3188 GCA_964631265.1 uncultured Thermotogaceae bacterium | reverse complement strand
AAACCCTGCAATTTAAACAGCGTTTTGGCAAAAAGTGATTCCACTGTATCCGGGGACTCCGATTCTGAATTGAAGGTTGAGAGTTCAAAATATTGTCTCAAACTGCTGATTTCAGTCGGTTCTTTGAGATGGAATTTCTGGTTTAGAATGAACTTGATGAACTCTCTTGTGTCATATCCCGGCCCATCTTGATCATTCACACAAGTCTGACACAGGCTTTTCAAACTGAACCCCATGTTCAAATACCGGGATGTGGCCCCAATCAGGCCGAGGGTGTTTATGGTGAATGATTTAAAGTCACGGGTGAAATAATGTCTGAGGGTTTCTGCATTAAAATGATTCCGGAGAAACTGCCCGTATTCACTGTTTTTATCACTCATGGTCAATTCCGAGAAAACAGACATAACGATGAATTCATCTTCAAACTGCTTGTTTATCCGATTGAACAACCGTTCATCATCTGCTTTATCCGGTAGTTTAATCGGTTTTTCTAAAACAGAGTTAGCCCATTTTACAGCTGCTTTCATCTGTCCTCTTGTAACATCCCCGTAGATGATCACTGATTCTGGAAATCTGCTTTCGATTAAAAGGGCAACTGCAAGAATGTAATTGTGATAATGTTGTCCCTGAGTTTTGGCGTTGAAGAGGTCGAAGGTTCTTTTCGGGATTCTGTCCCTTATAGCTTCAAACAGCTCACTATCTACCACGCGCGTTAGATAAATGTCTCTGTCTACAGCGTTACCCGTCTTAGAATCGGATTTGATTTTGTTAAATTCCATATCCCGAAACAAAATGAATTCCTCCGCCTGCCCCATTGTTTTTAAGTCTCCAAATGTTCTCCAACCGATCTCCCCGTTGTAGTCGGGTAGTTCTCTCTCTCGGGAACGGTCCAAAACCATCGTTGAACCGCTACCGTACTTGCCTTTTTCGTTATATTCATCCATAAACTCAAACGCATGAATCAGTTCCAAAGTCTGCTCGTAGACTGCCTCCCATTCCAAATCTCGAATACCGGCGGGATCGATTTCCGTTACGATTGAAATGCCCAACTGGCATCACCTCTTTTTAGATTTTTTAAATACTTTTCGACGCTGCTGAGAATAGTTGTGATGGTATTATTATATCCGCTATTAATTTACCGCTTATATTATACACAATTTGATAGGCTTTTTCAAGTGTCCCGGAGATGCATTGATTGGTTAACACTTAAGAGTGGTTGTTTGGTTTGTTCCGCTCCGCTCCGGGGAGGTTCGATTTGTTTATTATAATGCCGGCTAATTATCAGCGCTATTATATCGGTCTTGATAATTGTTGTGTTATCGCCTATAATTTCATGGGTGATGAGATGAGAAAAAACGAGGAATTGGCAAGAAGGTTAAAGTACTGGCGGAAAAGTAAAAATCATACGCAGGATTCTCTGGCTGATTTGGCCGATATGACAAGAAAGGCCATTTCTTCATATGAAAATGCCAAGTCGTTTATCTCGTATTCGGCGGCAAAGAAATTGGCAAGGGCTCTGGGGATATCTCCGCTGTATTTGTTGTGTGAAACGGATGATCCTTACGAGGCCAATTCAGCGCATAAGAATAAAATTGCAGAGAAGTACTCAGTTAACGAACAACAAGTCTCTGATAAGCTTCCCGTTTATTTATGGGATGCGTTGAAATCTTCTAATTTTTCTCTTGAATCGCCTGTGGATCTCTATCCCGGCCTTTCGAACTGTAATGGGGATTTCTGGATCATCAATGCTTCCCGCTCGATGCTGCAGACGATTCAGGAAAATGATAGACTTCTCGTTTCTAAGGACATATCAGACTTAAAGGATGGCGATATTGTTCTTTTTAAAAGGAACAAAAAAGCCGACATCCTGTTTTTCTCTGAAACTGAGGATCATTTTCTTCTCTACCCGTCCAATCCGGATTTTGTACCTGTTGTTGTCTTTAAAGAAAAACGATTTGATTTTTCTATCGTTGGGAAAGTTACTGCTTTTGTCAGAACATTCTCTTAATCTTTCTTCTCTAAAAATCAGAAATTTTTTAAAAGTCCGCGAGAAATACTATGTTGAAGACCATGGTTTCAGAGAGGCTGTTCTGGCCAACAATAATACTGAAATTCAACTCATACTTGAAAATATCATTTATTTGGAAATGATCAGCAGGAGGTTCAAAGTAACCGTTGGAAAATACGAAGAAAGAGAGATTGATTTTATCTGGACTCGAAATAAGGAGCAACTCTACCTTCAGGTAGCTTATCTCCTAACAGATGAAAAGTCGATCAAACGCGAGTTCTCTGTTTATAAAGACAGACCGGATAATCATCCAAAGTATGTTCTCTCATTGGATGATTTTGATTTCAGCCGGGTGGGGATCATTCATAAGAACATCATCGACTACTTATGCGAGGGGTAGGTGTTCAGTGTAGTTGGTTTCTATCTGATCCAACACCCTCAGATAGCCCTTGCCGTCCAAGAGGTTGGCTAACGGTTTGATTGTTTTTTCTTTCACGAGGGCTTTTTGGCACTTTTCAGCGATATTATCCTCTGTAAAATCGATCTCGTCAAGGTGGCCCAGGTTGGTGATGCCTTTTTCTTCCAAGGTTTGGGCGATTTGTTTTTGATTATCGGCAAAGGTATAGATGATGGGGATTTTGTTTAATCTCAAGACTTCGTAAACGGTGCTGCCGGCTGCTGTGATGATGACTTTTGAGGTGTTGATGTGGGTTTTCAGTGAACCGGGGCTTTCGATCAAACGGAAGGTATCGTTGTTGTTTGTCAGGCGTTTGATGGTTTTGATTTCCTCTTTGGGGTAAGCCGGGCCGATGATGATGGTTTTTTCCTCGTTGGTATTATAAAGGGCCTTGATGAAACGGGGCATCAGCTGTTGGAAGTCGCTGCCGCCTGTGGTGATGAGGATGCCTTCGCCGTTTCGGTTCGGTTTGACGTTCCAGTATTCGGGGCGCATGATCAGGTATCGGAGCCCGAGGAGGAGTTTCGTGTCGTTGTCAGCCTTTGAGTAGTTTAATCGGGGGGCGTGGATGTTGCCGTTGATGAGGAGCTTTGCATAGACGGGGTTGTAGAGGTCGTTGTTGTCGTCAAATTGGATGAGAGTGGCGATTTGGCTGATTTTTTGGAGATAGTCGTTGGTTGCCCGATAGGAGTCGAAAACGATCAGTTCCGGTTTTTTGTTTTT
>CAZVWW010000212.1:0-3195 GCA_964631265.1 uncultured Thermotogaceae bacterium | reverse complement strand
GAATCGTTCATTTCCTGTGTTGTTCATGCGTATTCCTCCCTTTTTTGTTTTACAAGTTGATAATACACAAAGAACTTGTCAGATCCTGTCATGTTTGTCGTTCTTTTTTTTAAAAAATCAGTCGTAACGATCTTTGATCTTTATCGTGCTCTTTTTGTATGTATTGACACACTCTAAAAAAGCTTGCCATTACTCCCGATGGTGTTAAAATTCACACCCACTGGAAAATGAATCCGGATTATTCTGGACTTTCAGCTTCCACTGGCATTTCATAAACAAGCGTTTCAGGATTGAAAGCCGACCAGGCGAACCAGAACATCGTAACGCCGGGAAGCAATTCTTCCTTTTGATTCCGAATTTCAGCAGTTTTTGCTTTGGTATTGTAAATAATTCTAAGCTCTGTGCCCGCCAGGGTATCGTTGACCATCTTCCCCTCTTTTTCAAGTTCCCTAAACGGCCAGGCTTTTGACATTCCGTCCATTTTCAAACCGATCACTTTGTCTTTTGGTTTCAAGCCCCTGGCTAAATAAGAAATAGGGAAGTAAAGGCTGTCAGAGCGCTCGTATCCCGAGTAAGGATTGACACCGTATGATCGGTTAAAGCCCTGCTGGAAATCAAGAACAAGTGTGTTGGGATGCTCTTTTTTCCATAAAGCCCAGGTTGTCATTTTAGAGGGGACTATCTCGAGTTTTGAATTCTTGTAGGGTCCTGAGATGGCGACTTGCTTTATTTGAGACCAAAGGGATTCCGTCTTCCGGTCATACAGCAAAACATCACTGTTGTATAAAAGACCTGAAACCCCGAAGATCAAACGTTCACTGTTGATTGTGGAGTCAAACACCATTCCTGATCCGCATAAAGGGCAGTAGGTGATGACAATGGGATCGTTACTGATAGTATCATTGACGATTTCGTGCCAGTTAAGGATACGAATCGGATAGGCTTTGGCCTCACCATCCCTTTCAATCCCGATAACGTAATCCTGATGATTAAGCTCCTCGATCTCCTCCGCCTCGACAAACCGGGGGTTATCAATGGAAGGGATTCCATCTCTGATGACCCCGCCGTGTAAGATTTCGTCTGCAGGGACTAAAGGGTTTATGATGTTGAAACCGTTCATCGTTTTGCCCAACAGACTGATTGAAAAAACGGTCATAATCGTTATGATGATGATAAAACAAACCTTTCTCATTGGCCTTTCGCCTCCATAATTAGAAAATTTAAATTCTGTTTTATATTATAAAGACGTAAAGGCTTGGACTGTTGATTAAAACAGATTGATTTGCTCCCCTTTCCCCTTTTCGTTGAACGTGCTCATATAGGTGAACAAACGGGTAGTGTGACAGTCGATTCCGTGTTTCCGACAGGTGGATTGAACCATTTGCAGGAGTTTCCCGCTGTTCGGGGAGAGGATCTCATAAGTGTTTCCATAACGCCTGATATACCTTTCTTTGAGCCCCGGGAAGTGTTCGTCCAGTTTTTTATAGTAATATTGACGATCCCCGTCCCGCAAGGTCAGACCCATGTTGAAGCAGAGGATGCCATGGATCTTTGACTCCACACAGTAATCCAAAAGGCCGCTCACATTTTCTTCAGTATCGTTGATAAACGGCAAGATTGGTGTCATCCAAACAATAGTCGGGATACCGGCATCACGCATGATCTTCAAAACCTGCACTCTTCTCTCCGTGGAGCACACATGGGGTTCCAAAATGGCACAGAGGGCTTCATCGTAAGTGGTCAGAGTCATTTGCACGACACATTTGCCCTTCTTGTTAATCCGTTTCAGGAGATCCAGATCCCTCAAAATCAGATCCGATTTGGTTTGGATCGCCAGGCCGAAACCGTAATAGTCTATGATCTCAAGGCATTTTCGGGTCAGGCCCCTTTGCTTTTCTTCATGAACATAGGGATCACTCATCCCGCCCGTTCCAATCATGCATTTCTTCCGCTTGCGCCTCAGGGTTTCTTCCAGGAGTTCGGCGGCATTCACCTTGACTTCCACATCCTCAAAGGGATGTTGCATCTGATAACACGTACTCCGTGCATCACAATAAATGCAGCCATGGGTGCATCCCCGGTAGATATTCATGCCGTTTTTGGAAGAAAGAATCCCCTTTGCTCTCTTTTCGTGCATAGGGCCACATCCTTTTATGATAACTGTATCATTCAAAGGTGACAGTTCCTGTCAAGTTTCAAGACAAATGATAGTCAAAACATGAACAGTTTTTTCTCAAAAATATAGGTCTTGTTAATCGTATCATAGAGATGAATGGATGAGTGTACGCTAAAGAAAAGCATAAAAGTACACCGGTGAAGATAGCGATCTAAACCGCGCGATTAACGATTCACCGGATTAAAAAAACCACTTGCCCTTCACAAAACAGGAAAAAAATGTTAAAATCAAAATAACAACAACTTGACAAATACAAAGACGAAATCATAACGTTTGTGAGGCATAAAGAGGTTCCTTTCGACAATAAAACAACTGATAGAAGCTTAGGGAACGGAATAGTAACAATTTATAAAGCGAAAGTTATTTCAAAACAACATTGGTACATGAGTGGATCTACGAACGTTTAGAGGCAAAATTTTCGTATAAAACCAAGGCATTATTGGCAGTAGCGCCTCAGGAAGCCCGATGTCCATGCTGGACTAAAGAAGAGAAAGGAATAGGAAAAGAATATGTTTGAACAGACCTTTAAGAATATCGATGACATCCTCTGGAAAGATGCCGGATGTTCCAGTGAACTGGATTATGTGGAATAAACATCCTGGATCCTTTTTCTGAAATACCTTGATGATCTTGAGAGGGACAAGGAAGCAGCTGCAGGTAAAGACGTAAAATCTTGCGTTTTAACAACGATCGTCTCAACAGTACAGGTGTATAAATCATGACTCTTTATAAAAACAGATACCGTTTTGAATCAACACGATTGAAAGGATGGGATTGTTCATCACCGGGGCGTATTTCATTACCATCTGTACAAAAAGCAGAGAATGGTTATTTGGGGATGTTGTACAAAATCCCATGGTTTTAAATGACAATGGGACAATCGTCGAAAAATGTCGGTATGATCTGCCCCGTCATTATGATCATTTTAAACTGGATCAATTCGTTACCATGCCAAATCATTTGCACGGGATCATGATGATTGATATCGAAACCGTTCCCACATCGCATGTAGAGACGGG
>CAZVWW010000211.1:0-3211 GCA_964631265.1 uncultured Thermotogaceae bacterium | reverse complement strand
TTCGTTTTATTCAATCATTTGGGCAGAACCGTTTCGCGAAGAAGAGGTGTTGGATCAGAGGCTCTGTCATCGATTATGAAAACAGTCCAAGGGTATTTCGTGCCATTTGGCGATAGAAGCGGACGAAAAGTCCTATCACAAATGTTGATGCATCCAAATTCACTTTTCGTTGTCTCTGATGATATCTATGATTTCACCCGTCGCCTTTTTCGCCTCCGGAGTTGGAAATAGTGGAAAAACATGCTGCATTTTATCATAAATCTTCAACTGGCTCTTAGTCCCCACCGTTTGTAGTTTATTATGAAGTTTTTGAGCATCGGGGAAAAAGAGTTCATAGGTACCGATAAAAACCGTGACCGGTGCCAGTCCCTTCAAATTACCATTAATCGGACTGAGTAAGTAAGACGCCGGATTATCTCCGGCGGCCCAGAGTTTTCCAGTCTTTATTAAAAAAGCGGGGGAAAGGAGTTTGTCTTTTTTATCCAACGCTTCAGTAATGAGCGGATTTGATAGAGTAATGTCAAGCCAGGGGGAGAGCAAAATCAACTCTCCGGGTTGTGGCAGGCCTCTTTCTTTTATGAGGAGTCCCAGCCCAAGTGCCAAACCGCCGCCGGCTGAATCACCCATCAGAATGATATCTTCTGAAGAAGTTGTTGCCAGCATTTTTTCATACAGGGCAAACACCTTCTCATAGCATTCACGATAAGACAATTCAGGTGCAAGGGGGTAGATGGGAATATGTATGGAAGTGTTTAGGTCGCTGGCGAGTTTATCCAGGAATTGGATGTGGTTTTTCCCCAAATCAAAGACATAGGCGCCACCATGAAGGTAAAGGATTTTTTGGGGAAAACTCCCGGATTCATTCATATGATAGACAGCCATCCCGTTAACATCATATGACGTGATGCCATTATTGATGTTTATTTCTTCCGGCCATACATAGGGGGTTCTTCCTTCTTCCTGTAGTTCTTCCAAGTCTTTTTCCATTTTATCCGTGATCAGAAAACTACTGACGCTTAGAATATCTTCCAAAACACGGCTTTGAATACTTCTCTTCTCAATAAGCCTTGCATTAACAGAATAGAAGATCATCAACAAAAAGATTCCCACCAACAGAAACTGCCATATTTTCATTCATTTTCTCCTTTAAAGTTTGGTCTATTGAATTGACAATGCTTTCAGCCGGTTCCTCTCTGTGTTTTTTTCACAAGATGGCGATCGGTCATTTCACTTCCTCGAATTTCTCAATGGATCAAGGAACCTGTCCCTCTGATTCACCTCTTTAAAAACAACATCTTAATTATAACACCCAACCGGTGTTTTCCCCTTTTTCCCTAATGAGAGTATTCCCTCGGAATATTATTAACTTCATTCTTGTCAGATGCAAACAGAGAAAAGAGCGATGTTTAAAATGATTGTTACTATCATAAGGTAAAAAAGCAACTTCTCGGCAAATCTATCAAAAGATAAATATGATACACTAATATTTGATAGCATTTAATCTTTTTTAAAGGAGGGTTTTTATGAATATCAAACTGATAAGACTTCTCATCGTCGGGTGCATTTTGTTTGTGAGCTTTTCATTTATGGCCAGCGAATGCTTAAATGTGCCTAGTGAGGCATTAAATAAGAGTATGGAGATTACCAATAGCTCAGGAAAGGCTTTTCAAGTGCATATTTACAATGCAGATGATGAAGAAGTACCCGATTCCCAAAAAACCATTGAGGACGGCGAGACTAAAAAAATATGGTTTACCCCTGACCTTCATAACACGGCACGTTACGTAATCCTCAAAGATAAAGATCCAAATGGTAATCCGATTGTATTTTGTTGGGAAACGGTAGACGGGACATTCACCAGGAAACTGTACTATCGTAAAAGTGGATATAATATTCATTGCAATAGCGGGTGTTGGATACAAGAAGACATGGACTGTAATAAGGGATGCGGCGGCGAATAGCATAGTGAACTACCCCCGCTTATTTTTCTCATGGATCAAGGGCTCAGAGAGACAGGTACGGTGATATGCGAACCCTCGTGTTCGCGGGGACAATCCCTCCGGTAGGAACATCCCGCTCTGTCCTCTTTGGAGTTTTCGCCACTTGAGTTTTATCTATGCTATAATTCATCAGTTGTTTTTTACAATAAAGGGGTAGAGATATTTTTTAGCGCTGAAAAACTTGAAGAAGTACTGAGTACAGGTGAGAGTAGTTTTGTTCAGTTTAAGGAAAAGATAAATAGTATCAATGCACTTGCATCTGAAATTTGTGCTTTTGCAAATACTAAAGGCGGCATAATCATAGTTGGCGTGAATGACACCGGAAATGTAATCGGTTTAACACCTTTGGGAATTAGTCAATTAAACCAAATGATATCAAATTGCTGTTCACAAAAGATTTATCCCGCCCTATCAGCGGAAACTGAAAACGTTAAAATAGACGATAAAATTGTAGTTGCTATCTCTGTACCCCTCGGCCCAAACAAATTTTATATGGCTAATGAAAGAGATGTATGGGTCAAAGTCGGGGCCGATAAGCGCAGAGCTGGCAAAGAAGAAATGCGAAGACTTCTACAGGAATCTTTCAATATCTTTGCAGACGAACAGCCCATTCAAGGAACAGATATCAATGATCTTGATCCGTGGTTGTTGAAATCATTTCTGGAAAAGAAAACAGATCATGAAAAAAAGAGATAACGAGTGAAGATGAAAAATCCCTTGAAAACATGAAAATTTTAAAAGATGGCCTTTGTACTTTAGCAGGGTTGCTCTTGTTGGGAAAACGGCGTTATCCTTTATTTTCTCAATATAAAATCTCTGCTGTTTCCTGGTATGGAAATGATCCCGGGATTAAAGATTACCGGGAAAGTGAAGACATTAAGGGAAATGTGCTCATTTTGTATGAGGAAAGCCTGGCATTTATCAGAAGGCAGTTGAGAAAACTCCAGATGGGACAGCATGTGAACAGTCTCGGTGTTTTGGAAATCCCCTCTATAGCATTGGAAGAGGCATTGATTAATGCCATTGTCCACCGGAATTATTATATCCAAAGTAATATCAGGATTTTTGTCTTTGACAACCGGGTTGAGATCATTAACCCCGGAACATTGCCAAATACATTGACCGTGGAATCTATAAAGTCCGGCGTTCATATTTCAATGATTTAACAATCAACACTCCCGCCTCTTTCATCGTCTCTTTTGTTCCTTCTG
>CAZVWW010000210.1:0-3218 GCA_964631265.1 uncultured Thermotogaceae bacterium | reverse complement strand
ATGCTTCCGCGTTTTTTCAGGGGGAGGATGCCGTCTTCGTTTTTCAACAGGACGATACTTTCCTCGGCCGCCTTCCTGGCTATCTCATGGTGTTTGTCCCTGTCATACTGATGACCCTTTTTGAGGTTTTCAGAAGCCCTGAACACAACTTTCAGCAGTCGTCTTACGGACCGGTTCAGCACGCTCTCGTCAAGCTCCCCGTCTTGAACAGCCTTGATGATCTTCTTTTCTCCAATTCCATAACTCGAGGGCATCTCAAGCTCCAAGCCGGCTTTCAGACCCTTGACCCGGTGATTCACCGCCCCCCAGTCCGAGACGACGATGTCCTCAAATCCCCATTCTTCGCGGAGAATCGTTGTTAGAAGACGTTCTTTCTCCGAGCAGAGCTCGCCGTTGATCTTGTTATAAGCACACATCACGGTCCACGGTTTGGCCTCTGTCACGGGAATTTCAAAGTTGGCCAGGTAGATCTCACGCAGGGTCCGTTCATCGATCTGTTCATCGACACTCATCCGGTTGTGCTCCTGGTTGTTGGCTGCAAAATGCTTCAACGACGTTCCAATCCCTTTGCTCTGTACCCCGTTGATGTAACTCTTTGCAAGCTCTCCGGACAGATAAGGATCCTCGGAGAGATACTCGAAGTTCCGGCCGCAGAGAGGGGATCGTTTGATGTTGATGGCCGGTCCCAGGAGTATGGAGATCTGCTCAGCGAGGCATTCCTCACCGAGCGTTTCCCCCACGAGGCTCATCAGCGATTTGTCCCATGAACTGGCAAGCAGAACGGCCGGCGGAAAACAGACGGCTTCAACCGTTTCATTTCCCGTATCATCATCGTTCTCAATCACCTTTCTCATGCCGTGTGGTCCGTCGGACATCATAATAGATGGAATATCGAGCCTCTCGATGCCTTTTGTGTGCCAAAAATCCGAACCTGAGCAGAGACTCGCCTTTTCCTTCAGTGTCATCTTCTGTATTAATCCTTCGATTTTCTCTTCATTCATTCTCCATTCTCCCTTCATTCTCTTCGTGTTTAGCGCCAAACCCGGCGGCTACCGTTTTATGTTCCTTTCAACTTTTTTTGGAGAGGGCTCTCTTCAAAACTTTATCTTTCTGAAGAATTTGGCCAGAAAATCCTCTCCTGTGGTATCTTTCGGCTTTTCGTTGATTAGCAGGGTCTTTTTAGCCTGCCTGTCGCTGACCCGCATCCTGTGGAGAATATACAAGGCAAGCAGGAACTCGAATGGCAGCCAGGTTCCATGACTGAACGGAACGATGAAACGCCTGGCATCTTCGAGTTCTTTAAAGAGCAACTTTCTCGTTGATCTCGGAAGTGTTTCGTCAAAGTAGGTATCGATGATCGTTGTTCGCTTCTGTTTGAGAAGATGGGCATAGGTCAGCGGATCTATCTTCAGCATTGGATGGATCGTTTCGCTCTCGATGATCTCTTCAAGGGTCATGTTGTTGATTCGCGGTATCTGCTCCTCATATATTTGATAAATCCGTTCTTTATCATTGATGTTGTGCCGGCTGCCGTATCCCTTTTCCATGAGTTTTCGGGCAAATTTGGTTGAGCGTGACTCATGCATGATCCTGCCCATATGCCCGCCTGTTGCAATCATGATCGTCTCATTTATCCGACTGTCAACGGCAGCAAGGATGCACGAGAGCATTCCCCCGAGGCAGTAGCCGACGATGCAGTTATTTTTCTTCCACAGGTTTTCCTGCTGGAGGAAATCAATCGTCGTCATCACATCGACCACGGCATGTTCCCAGGTGGGCACCATGGTCTCCATCTCCGGCCAGAGATAATTCTTCCCGCTGACCGAACCGTTCTCCACACGGGTGTAATTCCCCGGCGGGATAACAACCGTGGAGCTGATCCCGGCGGAAGACAGATGTGTGGCCATCCACAAAAGAAATTTGACGTTTTTACTGCCCAGTCCCTGCAGGATGATTGCCGAGGCATGGACCTTTCCTTTAGGCTGAAACTGGTACACCTCAACCGTTTCAGTCCCTTGAGGGCATTGCTTATACTTGGAGGGAAACCGGATATAATTGGTTCTGTAATGCTTCCCCTTGAAAATATAGCCTGAATAATATTGAATCTTCTCTTTTGGATAATTGAAATCAACTCTCATGCTTTCAACAACCCCTTCAGATATTTGACGGTATCTTCAAGGATTCTCACCGTCTGAAAGTCCTTGTGCTTAAACTCAAATCCGTGATCGCCTCTTTTATGGACGAAAAATTTATATTTCACACCACATTCCTTGAGTTTTCCGGCGAGTTTAACCGAACTCTCAACCGGCACCACGGTGTCTTCCCTGCCGTGGGCGATGAATGTCGGCAGCATATCCCGGCTCACCCACTTGACGGGCGAATAATAATCGTAAATATCCCCGATCTCATCGGGCATTCCCTTCATGGTGGTCCTTGTGGCAAAGCGGGCAAAGAGCGATTTGTTGTCTTTTTCGAAGACATCCTTCAGATCAGACGGGGCGTAGAAGGCCACCACCCCTTGAATCCCCTCGAGCTTTTTCCCGGCCGGCACATCGATATCCACAGAGGTCTTGTAGGTGTAATAGGCGGCGTAGAGGAGGGCAAGATGCCCGCCGGCGGAGAGACCCATCAGGGCCATTTTGTTCGTGTTCAGTTTGAGCATCTTCCCGTTTTCGCGGATATATGCCAGGGCGTCTGTATAGTCATGCAGGATCTCCTCCATGCCGTTGTTATATCCATAACGGTAGTCAACCGAAACCACGGCAAATCCCTTCGAGGCAAGATATTTACTCCATGAGATGTTGTTGGGCATGTTTCTGAAACCGGAGATCCATCCGCCGCCATGGGCAAAAAAGACAGTCGGATACCGCACCTTTTCCTCATTTGGATACCAAATGTCCATCTTGAGATTACTGTTTCCCATCCGCTTGTACACATACGTGTCAAACCGGAAGTGTTCTTTCGGCTCCAGGGGAACCCGCCTGGTAAAAAGGAATAGTACAAAGACAACGGCCGCGCCAACAAATGCCACAGCGGCGTTGAAGGCCAGAAGAATGAAAAAAAGAATCCAGAGATAGAGCTTGTTGACCATAAAATAGGAGTTCTTCACCCGCCGGAAGAGCTTTTTAAACACATTAATCAGAACCCTTTCAAAAAGATGAGATGCCCACCATCAATTATACTACATCCGGGAATGTTCTGGCTTATGATAGAATAGT
>CAZVWW010000209.1:0-3246 GCA_964631265.1 uncultured Thermotogaceae bacterium | reverse complement strand
GGCATTCGCAACAACCAAAACAAAGAGCAAAAGGACATGAGCCGGGGGACTCATGACGGGATAGCGGCTGCTGGCCGGGGGACCAGCAGCCAGAACTATGGCTGCACCCCAGGGGGGATGCAGCCAGGAAAAGAGAAGCGTTAAATCCTCGCGCCCCCTCTCCGGGGCGGAAAAAAATAGCAACGGCCATTTAAGAAATCCACCGGTATCTGATATAATGTGTTGAACGGTGTTTGTGAAACAACGTTGATATCAAATGAATGAGGTGAAAGAATGGCTAATGATGCGATCGACAATACTTTCATAGAACGGAGTTCGGGTATCCTGATGCACCCGACCTCTCTGCCCGGCGATTACGGAATCGGGGATATCGGACCTGAGGCGTTTAAATGGGTGGATACCCTTGTGGCCGCCAAACAGAAATGCTGGCAGATCCTCCCCCTCGGCCCTACCGGATACGGGGATTCCCCTTATCAGAGTTTTTCGGCATTTGCGGGCAATCCCTATCTGATCAGTCCCGATCTTCTGATAGAAGAGGGACTGTTGACAAAAGAAGAGGCAAAACCGCCGGAGTTTCCAAAGGCCAGGGTTGATTACGGGCCTGTTATTAAGTACAAGCTGAAGATACTGAAAAGGGCCTGGAAAGCCTTTAAATCAGATAAGGCAAAACACCTGCAGGATGATTTCAAGATATTCTGCGATCAGGAGGCCGAATGGCTCGATGATTACAGTCTCTTTATGTCTTTGAAATCCGAGTACGGCGAAAAGAGCTGGCTTGAATGGAAAGATGACGCTGTTCGCCTGCGAAAAAACGAGGCCATGCAACGGGCGAGAAAGAGGTTGACCGAAGAGATACGGAGCCACAAATTCTATCAGTTCCTCTTCTTCCGTCAATGGGATGATTTGAAAAGTTATGCCAATGAGAACGGGATCTCCATCATCGGTGATATCCCCATCTTCATCTCCAGCGATTCGGCTGATCTGTGGTCTTATCCCGAGGGGTTCCTTGTGGATGAGAAAAACAGGCCGACACATATCGCAGGCGTGCCGCCCGATTATTTCAGTGCAACCGGACAGTTGTGGGGTAATCCGCTGTACGATTGGGAGCAGCATCGAAAAACGGATTACAGATGGTGGAAGAAACGACTCGAGGCAACATTACGGCTGGTGGATTATGTCAGAATCGATCATTTCAGAGGATTTGAGGCCTACTGGAAGGTACCGGCGGGGTCCAAAACAGCTGAAAAGGGTATCTGGGAGAAAGGTCCCGGAAAAGACATCTTTGACAATCTGAAAAGAGATATGAACGAGTTGCCCATCATTGCCGAGGACCTCGGGGTGATTACTCCGGAGGTGGATGCCCTCCGAGAGCATTGTGGTTTTCCGGGTATGAAAGTCTTGCAGTTTGCCTTCGGCGGCGGGGTTGAATCACGTTTCCTCCCGCACAATTATGAGCACAACGCCGTTGTCTACACCGGCACTCATGATAATGACACCACGAAAGGTTTCTACGAAAAGGCCACCGATTACGAGCAGGATTTCATGAGAAAGTACATGGCCGTGGACGGCTCTGACATCAGCTGGGACCTGATCCGGCTGGCGATGATGTCCGTGGGCACCCTGTCCGTTTATCCGCTTCAGGATATTCTGAGTCTGTCAAGCCATGCGAGGATGAATCTTCCCGGTGCGCTTGGCGGCAACTGGGAATGGCGTCTTGTGAAGGACCAGCTTTCGGGATTTGAGATCGCCAGGCTCGGTGAGCTCACCGAGATTTACGGCAGGGGTTTTAAGAAACCGGAGGAAAATGTGGTAGAGGATTAATCTGTTTCTTTGGCTAAGGGTCACCGCTTCTTGAAGCGAGACTGCAGCCTTTATCGAGTCAAGTGCCCCCTGGCTCTTGTCTTTATTGCTTTTGGGTTTTTGTTGTCGGTTAAAGGCGGGCTTTTTTGGCTCAGGACGTTTCGGAGAAGAAGGTAAACACCCAGGGGGGTGTTTTCGGGATTGGCGCGCCACCCCGGGGGAGGTGGCGCGAGGGGTTAGAGGGGGGGAGGTGGTGCGAGAGGGTACGTAGGAAGTAAGGAGTTTGGCGCGAGTGTGGAGGGGGATCAATTCCCCGTTAGTCTGATCTTTCCGTTCGATGTTTTGAGACTCAGGTTAAGCCCCCCGTTGTTAATCCGTCCCTCTTTGTAGCCTTTATCGCTCTTGTTGAGGATATAAGACAGCCCGGTAACATCAATGCCCGCATTACTGGTGTTGGCTCTGAAATGGACCTGAGCATTCATGGGGATATTCAGATCGATCGCACCGTTTGATGTTGACATTTTCATATCGCCGCTGACGGGAAGGATGAGATCCCCGTATATCCTTGAGTTGGATGTCACGAAACTGTTTTTAAAGCCGGTTGCCGTGCAGCCTGAGAAAATGATCTTGCCGTTACTCGTATCAATATCCATTTCAGCGTTGATATTGTACAGTGAGACATCCCCATTCGAGGTATTGACGTTGATGTATCCGTTGATGTCACTCAGATTGACCTTGCCGTTTGACGTGTTGACGATAGCCCTTCCATTCAGGGAAGTGAGGTCTACCTCTCCGTTGGATGTCCTGGTCTCAATCTCGTTGAACCGGTCTTTCGGAATCAGCAGCCTGAATCCGGCCCCGTGATTCATCGCCTTGAAAAAGGAATTAACGCTGTCGGGAAACTCTGCGTAAACGCTGACAGAATCCCCGAATTCACGGTAGACGATATCGATCTTATCGAGTTCTTTGTCTAAATCGCCGATCCCCTGCGCGAATTTCTCCCCTTCGATCTTGATATAATCGTTGTCCCACGGCTGGACTGAAATCTTGCCATTCTTGGTTTCCACTTTCAAAGTGCCGGTTGAAAGGTTTGATATCTCCCTGTTCAAGACAAATGTTTCCGTCTTTCGGCTCATGCTTCCGCATGAGGATAAGCCGAGAACGATGACCAGTAAGATGACGGGTGTGATGACCCTTAAAAAATGTTTCATGATGAACCTCTCCTTTTATCTGTATAGTTATATTGTACTACTTATATATAACACATAATTTCTTTTTTGTCAAGTTTTTTGTTTGTCATGGAAATCATGCATTGACATCCAAGACTACAGATGTTGCCGATGGGCCGACGTTGAATATCACTGCCCTGTAAAGATTCGGAAAACACCCCGGGGGGGGTGTTTGGTTGATATTTCGCTCCGACCCGGGGGAGTCGGAGCGAGGCCC
>CAZVWW010000208.1:0-3347 GCA_964631265.1 uncultured Thermotogaceae bacterium | reverse complement strand
GGGGGGGTGTTTGGTTGATATTTCGCTCCGACCCGGGGGAGTCGGAGCGAGGCCCGGAGGGGAATCAGGGCCCACTGAAAAAGGATGGAGCTGATCGAGGCTCCATCCTTGACTATCGCGTGATTATTGGAATGAATCAAAAGGGTCTGAAGATGAGCCCCTTATCCTGCAGTCTTGATTTGATAATATCCATGGCCTCGTTCTTGTCGTCGGTTTCCGTGATATGGAGATCCGGTTCAATCCCGCTTGTGATGTCTTTTCCAACCCAGATCGTCTCGATGAGATCGGGATCGACAATCGTTTCGATGATATCTACATCCTCGGCCTTCAACTCGATGGCGGTTACCACGAGTATCATCCCGCTGTCGAGCATGATATGGGCGACCTCGGCCATCCTTCGGAGATGTTCTTTCCGGTTGGTATCCTTGCCCTCCTCCTTGATGTCGGCATCGACACCGTAGAGGATGTTCCCGATACCGAGATAGTACACGAACTTTCCGTCCTGAAAGAGACGCTCTTCAAGGGCCTTGGCGATCTCCTTTCTGCCGGTGTCCTTCTGTCCGGTAATCAAAATGAGAGAGGCCTTCTGATTGTACTTCTCCGCACGGTTCTCACGGGCGATGGCACTCTTGATCCACTTGTAATTCCGGATGAGGACTTTGTCTCTTACCCAGTTCTGCCGGTCCTCAACGGCCTCGGTGATGATCCCGCCGCCGGTGATCTCATAATCATCTACCACAACAAAGCGGCTGGTGGTGTTGCTGTCCTGAGCCAGGTCAAAGGTGGCGGCCTTCTCGGTCTTCAGAGTGATCTCGGCCACATCATGCCGTTCTATCCTGTTCTTCTGGCTCTTTCCGAGTGTTGAGGCATCCAGTATGAGGTGAATCTTCTCGATCTTTGTTCTCAGCTTCTGTGTGCCGATCTTGAGATAGTACTCCTTGCCCATGATCATGGGTTCCCGGCCCAGCCAGAAGATGTTGGCCTTCAGCCTTGTGGAGACCTTTGGTTTCGGTTCACCGTTGACAGTGGCAATCTCACCGCGCCTGACGTAGATCTGCTCCTGCATCGTGAAGCCGAGATGATTGCCCGCCTTTCTCTCCAGAGGGCCGTCACGGTTGAATTCCTCCAGTGTCAGCACCTTGCTTTTCTTGCCCGAGGGATAGAAGACAACCTCATCTCCCGCTTTGATGCTTCCCGTGTCGACTGTTCCGGCAACGATCCGCCGGTTATCTCCGTCTCTCGTGAATTTATAGACATCCTGCACGGGCATCCGGAACGGTTTGTCCTCGGGGAGATTTTCAGTTTCAAAACTGTCAAGCTGCTCCAGGACGGTTTTGCCTCCCATCGGCCCCCAGCCTTTGTACCATTTCATCCTCTCGGAGATATCGACCACGTTGTCCCCCTTCATCCCCGAAACGGGAATAAAGGACCGGGCGCGGATATCGATGTCCTTTAAAAAGCCGGTATATTCCTCGACGATCTTCTCGAATGTGTCCCGGTCATAATCCACGAGGTCCATCTTGTTCACGAGCACGGCCACCTGTTTGATCCCGAGCATCGAGAGCATATAACCGTGACGCCTCGAATTCTCGCGGACCCCTTCGTTGGCATCGATAACCAGCAAAGCAGCCTCAGCTCTTGATGCACCGGTTACCATGTTCTTTAAAAACTCGATATGCCCCGGGGCATCAATGATGATGTAGTTGCGTTTGGTTGTCTTAAAAAAACATCTTGCGGAGTCGATGGTGATGCCCTGTGATTGCTCGTCTTTCAGAGCGTCGAGAAGAAAGGCGTACTCAAAGGGCTTTGAATTTCTCTTGCAGTTCTCCTTGACCTGTTCAAGTTTGCCTTCCGGCAGGGAGTTGGTGTCTGCCAACATCCTGCCGATAATGGTACTCTTGCCATGATCCACATGTCCGACAAATACGATATTCATATCCTCTTTTTCTTTATATTGCATAGTCAATCCCCCTCACCATCACATATATCCGTCTTTTCGCAGTTCCTCAAGACCGCCGCCGTCCTCTTTATCCTGGGCTCTTCCCGATCGTTCGGCGATGTTCTTCAGGGTTCCGCTTTCGAGTTCTTCGATCACTTCGTCTACAGTACCGGCCGTTGAATCGATCGGGAACGTGCAGGGATTGCAACCGAGTGAGCGGTAGCGTTTCCCCTCCCCCTGGTCATAATAGAGCGATACCGTGGGGATGTTCTCCCGTTTGATGTATTTCCATATGTCGAGTTCTGTCCAGTCCAGCAGGGGGTGAATCCTGAGATGGGTTCCGGGGGCAAAGTCTGTCTTGTATTGATTCCAGAATTCAGGGGGCTGATCCCCGATATCCCATAGATTCTCCGTATCACGGGGAGAAAAATACCGTTCCTTGGAACGGCTGCCTTCCTCGTCTGCCCGAACTCCCACAATAACGCCTGTGAAGGGGCCTTTGTATCTGTCCGGTTCATAACGCCCCGTCTCATGATTCAGCCTGTATCGCGGTCCCGTTCCATTCAGCGTGTTGCGCAGTGCCTTCGTCTTGAGCAGCCGGCAGCATTCAATCCTTGAGGCATTCCCCTCGGGGAATGTATTCTTGGCATTCAGGGCCTCCTCGTTCTGTCCGTAGACCATGTCCAGTTTCCATTTTTTCGCCAGTTTATCCCGGTATTCGATCATTTCGGGGATCTTGTAATTGGTGTCAATATGAACCAGCGGAAACGGCACATGCCCGAAGAAGGCCTTCCTTGCAAGCCATAACAGGACGGTGCTGTCCTTCCCGATTGACCACAACATACACATATTCTTGAAATTGGCATAGGCCTCTCTGAATATGTGGACACTCCTCGCTTCAATCTTGTCAATATGATCCATTCTCTTTCCTCCTCATTCCAAATATCCGAGCGCTTTCAGTCTCTCTTCTATTTTCATTCTGTCCTCTGCAGAAATGACCTCTTCCTTCTCGTTTAATGTCAGTTCATATAATTTGTATTCGGCATACGCATCAACGTCTGAAAACCCGTTTTCCCGTGCCAGCTTAACAAGCCTTTTGTACAGTTTTTCAGTTATTTTGAGATTTTCCATAGAACCACCCTTTATTTCCAGCCGGTTTTTCATTACTCCAATAATCATACAACACTCAAAATGGAGTACATCTATTTTATCACATTTTCTTGTGCTTTCAAATAAAACGAAGAGTTTTCGTTTGTTTTTGGTATAATAGGGTTGGTTTTTATGATCGATTTGGCGTTTTTTATTCTGAGGGGTCAAAGTTTTTTTATAGCAGGGGGCGTTATGGAAAAGATAAGGCTTCTTAAAAAGGGATATGATCCGGCGATGTGGGTGATTATGATCTATCTGC
>CAZVWW010000207.1:0-3356 GCA_964631265.1 uncultured Thermotogaceae bacterium | reverse complement strand
ATTAAAGGCGATTAACCTATGCCATCAGAACATGATTAATGAAAAAAAGTGGATCATCACCGACAAAAGGTCAGAGACTTCAAGCCGTTGCTAGTTAATCTTAACACACCAAAACATATGGTCACAGCCCTTCTCCCAAAAATCAGGTAAAACCTTTATCGGTTCACCCAATAAATGCCCCCATATTTTCTGGGCATTTTTATAACCACTGTCTAAAATATAGGCCTCATCTCCACGTTCTTTTAAAAAAGCAACAGCATGACTGAGCAGCCTTTTCCCGATACCAATATGCTGATAATCCGGTTGCACATAGAGACTGGCGATTTCCAGGACATCGTTTGAAATGTTGGGGAGTTGCTCTTGTGAAAACTCACCACGTTTATTAACGCTGACCATGCCGAGAATTTGTTCATCTGATTCTGCCAGGAAAAATTCCGAAACAGCGTTTTTGTCTAAGGCTTGTTGAAATTTGGTCATTTTATCTTCGATCTCTTCATCAAGCATCTTTTGTGTAAACTCAATCTCCTCTTTTAATAATGTATCTACAAGAACTCCAATAAAGAAGGCTCTCAGATCATCTCTGTCATCTGTTTTGACGGGTCTTATCTTGAAATTCAACTCTCTTCACCTCGTTTAGTTCATCCTTTTTCACACTAAACTTAGAAATTCATTCAGTCATAAAAAACATATTAAGTTCGACCTTATTCTATCATTTTCAAGGCTCACACCCTATCCCTTTTTTGAAGCTTTTGAATGTTTTCAAGGAAAGTAAAACATCAGTGATCCGGAAATCCCTAAATTGCCTTCTTTCCTTTCTTTCTCTTTACCCCGGTTCCTATAAAATGGAAAAAAGGATACACGAGATTGGTATTTCCAGATTGTATGAAAATTCGTTGCATTAACAAACAATTTAAGTTATAATACAAAAAACTTCAAGATGATGGTCCTTTGACCTTTCCCACTCTCGAATCCATACTGGTCAACATCCTCTGTGGATCAAGAGACCTGTCCCCCTGATCCACCCTGATCCATTATATCTGCTGACAAGATATTCTTTTCTACGTTGCGAAGTAACATTTCCGCTGCTTCGAGATTCGTTGATTCAGCCACAATCCTCAGTAAAGGTTCTGTTCCCGATGGTCTGAGGAGGCACCAGCTGTCGTTTTTAAGATATATCTTCATTCCATCGATTCTGTCAATCCTTTCAACTTCAATACCGTGGACCGCTTCATGTTCTGATGCCATAAAATGATCCATTGCGACTTTCAATTTTGGGGTCAGTTTGAAATCTGATTCTGCCTGATAATAGCGTTTCCCGTTTAACCGGTAAATGTCATTGAGGATAACTGACAGTCTTTTACCCGTCTTGGCAAGCATCTCCATGATTAACATTGCGGTATAGATACCATCTTTCTCCATGATGTGACCTCTAACCGTTACACCACCGCTACTCTCTCCGCCGAGGAGGAGATCATGTGTTTTGACGTTGTTTGCGATATATTTAAACCCGACCGGTACTTCATATAAAAGTTCTCCACATTTTTCACACAAAAGGTCAATATTATGGCTGGTTGCGATATTTCTCACAACCCCGCCCTTTCGCCCCTTTATCTCATGAAGATAATAATAAACCAGTAGGATGACATCATTTGCGGGTATGTAGTTCCCTGTTTCATCGACAAGTGCAATTCTGTCAGCATCCCCATCAACAGCTATTCCCAAATCAAAACTGTTTTCTTTCATAAACTGAATAAGGGAGTTCAGTGAAGTCTCAGAAGGGGCGGGGGATTTTCCCCCAAAAAGAGGGTCAACTCTCGAATGAATCGTTACCAGATCACATCTCGCCCCAATCAACGCCATTTGTAATGTGCTTGTTCCAGCGCCGTACATAGGGTCAAAACAGACTCTCGGGTTTTTGGAACGGATGGAATTGATGTCAATTTTCTTTTCGATATAATCCAAATAGGCATTTCTGAAGTCCTCAAGACTTATATATTCATTCTTTAAGGCCCTCTCGTAGTTTACCCATGGAATCATGCGTACAGGCGTCGAATTTGCAATCTCCTGGATCCGTTCTGTAATCTCGGCTGATGCCGGGAGGCCTTCATGTGTTTCAAATTTGATTCCGTTGTAATCTGGAGGGTTGTGTGATGCTGTAAAAACAATCCCGCCACCCGCGTTCTTTTCAAGAACCGTGAAGGTAATAAGCGGGGTCGGTGTTGCATGATTGCTGAGATAGACTTTAATGTTGTTGGCGGCAAATACCTCGGCGGCCATTTTTGAAAAGGTCTCTGAAAGAAATCTGTTGTCGTAACCAATAACGATTCCCCTGTGATCCAGGTTATTCTTGATGAGATAGGTGGAAATACCCTGAACAACCTTTCTGACATTTATACTGGTAAAGCCTCGTCCAATTCGGGCCCGCCAGCCACCGGTTCCAAACCTGATACTCCTTTCCTCCTGGATCGCAAGGTTTTCAATCTCACGCTTGGATAACAGATCTTCCGCCTGAAGGAGGTCCTCTCTTGTATTGACCCCCAGATATTCAGATTCATCCAATGTCTTGAAACAACCTACCTTATGTCCTTTTTCGATTATATGGTTGATCATTTCGGGAATATAATATTCCCCTGTAACCGGATCCGGTTTGATATGATTCATAACTTCCCGAATCGTTTCGCTGTTTGCAATCAGAGGGCCCACAAAATACTCATATGGAGGCTGTTCTGTTGGTTTTCCGTGTTCCAGGAGACTTCTTACTTCATCTCTCTCACGTTTTATAAGCGCATAAGGGTATGTGCGCCATGCTACTCCGGATAAAAAGGTCACAGCATTATTCTGAAGTTGATGGGTATTGATCATGCCTGCTAATGAGGCTTCTCTGATGAGTATCGTATCAGAATACATGACCAAAAGATCATCATCCCCTTCAAGCGTCTCGACTGCTTTTTTTAAAGCATCAGCTGTCCCAATCGGGTTCTCTTGAAAGGCATATCTGAAACGGCCCTTTTTATTCAGCGTGTCGACATATTTTTCTTTATCGGTCTCTTTAATCACTACAATCGTTTCGAAGCCCCTGTTAATCTGCCTGATCTTTTCAACAATATGTAAAATCATCGGTTTCTGTTTGACCTGAATAAGTGATTTTGGTTCTTGGGTCGCGAGCTCTTTTCCGCTCCCTGCAGCTAATAAAATAACTTTCATAAATGCTCCCTTCTTTTTATCCCTTTATCCCCGTATGTGTCAGACCTTCAACAACAAATCTCTGCAATGCGAAATAAATGATGAGTAACGGAAGAATGGATAGAACGGCCCCCGTCAACAGGTAATTCCATCGTGCTGAATACTGGGATTGG
>CAZVWW010000206.1:0-3376 GCA_964631265.1 uncultured Thermotogaceae bacterium | reverse complement strand
TTTTTTTCTGTTATGTATCTTTTGTTTGTCTCAGGGTGTTACGTTGGCGCGCAACATGAGAAATTACAATAATTTTGAAAGGTCCGTATGTTTTTAGAAGAATATTTCAGCATAAAACCGAATGAGATTCAACCCTTTGAATTGTTTGGCCGATCCCATATCATCGCTCTCCTTTGTGTTGTTGGTTTCATCTGTGGTTTCACCTTTCTGGCCACAAAAAACGAACGATTCAGGCATTTCTACAAATGGTTTCTTTTGATCGCCATTTCAACCCAGGAAATCATGTTGAGACTGTGGAAAGGGGTCTTTTATGAACTGCGGTTTGAGGTGCTTTTCAATCTTCAGATTTGTGCCTTCAGCATTGTGCTGATTGTCATCATTTTAATCAAATACAATCAAGCGATCTTCGAGCTCCTTTATTTCTGGGGGATCGGCGGTGCGGCTCAAGCTTTGTTAACCCCGAATATCCGTGTGTATGGTTTCCCCCATTTCAGGTTTTTCCAGATCTTCATCTCTCATGGTCTCATCATTGCGATAATCTTTTACTTTCTGTTTGCGGAAGGCAAAAGACTCAGAAGGGGGTCTTTATTCAGGGGAATAGTTTTTACCAACCTCTATGCTGCTGGCGCTTTTGTGATCAACAAGGTTTTCAATACCAATTTTCTCTATTTGAACCGGGAACTGGATACCCAATCCCTGTTGGATTTTCTCGGTTCAGGGCCCGGAAAGTTTTTTTGGATGGAAGTTGTTTTGATTGCAGTCTTCTCTGTTCTCTATATACCGGTTCTCATCAGAAGAAAGAATGCTTTCCACCGGGAACCTTCCTCGTAGAAAAATCCGGTGTTTTTGTTTAAGAAAACTTGACATGTAGTACACTATATAATATATACTTGGTTTTGAACAGAATGAGTGGAGCGATTTGATGAAAAAGATTTTTGAAAAGAAGACTCACTGCCTTACTGATGATTGCCTTGGCGGCTTTTTTAACCTGGCTGGGTTTTTTTATAACGGATCATTATCAGGGGATTGAAAAAGGGATGGCCTTTTCACCGTCAATGGGAAAGAACTGGAAGCCTATCAAAGACAAACTTCTCCCTCTCCGGTCATTACGTAAAATAGTTTCTTTTGGAAATCTGTATTTAGAGCCCCCCCGTTTTCCCGAAAATATTTTTGAGGGAGAGGTTTATGTCTTAGTATCGGGAAAGACATTCAGCTCGGGGAATTACTTTGCCACCATCCTTACGAATCAAAAGACCCGGCTCTTACATTAACGCCGGATCATTTGATTCCCTATACAGCTCAGGATTACCAAAAGGGAGCCGATCCCCAGTTAAACTGGATTATCAAACAATGAATGTTTCATAAAAGAGTCCTGTCTGCAAAAGAAGAAGCGTCATTCAACTGACTTTTTAAGGGGGTAGATTGCATATGGAAAATGAGAATCAAACGGTAAAAAGGATGTGGGAATCTTATCTGGAAAGTATCGGTGAAACATCTGATACAACAAAGAAGAAATATGAGGCTTGGCATTTTTGCAACAACGAACAAGATGCCAATGAACTGGCAACCCTGGTACTTGACGGAACCAAAAAAGCCACAGCTTCTTTGTATGACGTGTATGCATTTGAAGGGGAAGAAGTGCCCAAGCCAGGCGATCTGAGTATTATCACTGGCTGGAACGGGAAGGCCAAATGCATTATTAAAACGATCGCTATTACAATCGTTCCTTTCAAAGAGGTAACGGCAGAATTCGCGGCAAAAGAGGGGGAGGGGGACAAAAGTCTTGAATTCTGGCGGCGCATCCATCTGAAATTCTTCAAAGAGGAATGTAGGGAAATGTCAAAAGAGTTTCATGAAGACATGAAAGTGGTTTGTGAAGAATTTGAAGTTGTTTTCAAATGATTGTTCACCGGGGACGTTCGCTGTTGGAATCAATTTGAGGTGAAGGGCATTTGATTTACATTCAGAACCGTCCCTGGTGTAATGTATCAATTACTGGAAAAACCCGGGAAGTGTCGCATGGATATTTCTACTCCAAATACAAAATCAGCTCAATCGGTTTGAAAATCATCCAGAGCCGCATTTAATATATGATCTGTATCATCTAACTCGTTTTGATAACAATATTCGACATGGATATTCGGTTCAATCAACCTGTCTTCAATGATCTTTCCGGAAGAAGAATACATTTTCAGAGAACAAAAACTCAATTTTGTCTTAAGTGGTAAATCCACCCTGATCGGTTGACCGGAATTCGATTGCCTTGTTCTTCCAACTATTTTGCCAATCCCAAAATCGGAATAACAGTTTAAAAACATGTCAGCAGCACTCATGATCTGCCTGTCTACTAAAAGATAAACTGTTTTATCGGAAAAATTGTTTTTCCCGGCAGGTGTTATCTTGATTTCTTTTTTGGGGTAAAATTTCCCTTCAAGGTCCGCCTGCCCCGGATAATGTCTGGAACCTTGTCCGAACACATGGAGAAACTTCGAGTTTTTGAATTCTTTAGCGCACAGAAGAGCCTCATGGTCAATAAAATGAGACAAAATATTTTTCCCGAGTTTGGTGAAATCCCCACCAGGATTGTTCCTGATGTCGAGAATAATGGTGTCGGCTTCTTGAACACTTTCCAGTATTTCGTTGGAATGTTCTATAAAATTTTCTTTGTAATATTTTGGTGAAAATGTATTGATATCGACATATCCAACTTGGCCATCAAGATAAAAACCGGCTTCGATACCCTTTTCATACTTTTCCCCATATGCCATATACAAATCTCCGGGAAACCCCTTCGCCGGATAATACTGAACAGTCAGTTTCCGCTGTTCACCGTTTTTCTTTTCAATTATTATTAGAACTTCAGGATTTTCTTCAGAGCTTTTGAAATAAAAAGAATACAGGACAAAAAGATTTTTAACAAGCATCTTTTGATCCCGGACATATTGATAACCTGATTTGTCCCTGACCATTTGAAGGATAACATCAATCGGTTTGTTGTCAATGGATACTATTTTCATACCGCTATTGAGTTTGCCGAATTGTTTCGCCCACTCTGGATGAAGGGTATCAACAAAGATTTCATTCTCCTCATGATTCAGTGTAAACGGAACATTTTTATACACCTCCATTTGTTCATGGCTTAATACAGTATGCTTGTCATTTAGAATACTAATCATTTCATCGATGTAATAAAAGATTTCCGTATAATCTGCGGCATTTTCAACCTTTTTTTTGTAATGTTTTTTCAATTGATGGAAAGAAAAGCCATAAGTTCTCTCTTTGACTTCCAGATAACTGTATCCTTCACTCAAGGCATCCAGTGTAAATTCAAAAATCCCTTCAGCCTTATCCCTTTTTGTTTCGCCGAAGTCATAAC
>CAZVWW010000205.1:0-3406 GCA_964631265.1 uncultured Thermotogaceae bacterium | reverse complement strand
GCCTTTGACATCACACCAAGAGACAATGCATTGGAGCTAATATCGGCAAACCAGGGACGTTTTATCCCATCCAGTTCCAACCCCTTGTACACCTCATCGGAAAAAACGAAAATGCCTTGTTTTTCTGCTATTTCAGCGAGCTGTTTCAGCTGATCGTTGGTGAAGATAAAACCCGTAGGATTGTTGGGATTGTTGATGCATAGCAGTTTAGTCTCCGGTTTGATAAGCGTCTCGAGCTCATCCGGGTTTATCATCCAGCCGTTTTCAGTTTGCCGGATTTCCCATTTGTCAACCGAACAGCCGATATCTTCAGCAACAGAGTAAATGGACTGATAGATCGGGAACTGCGTAATCACATGATCACCGGGTTCCAGGAAGACATTCATAAAGTTAAAGATGGCCTCCTGCGCTCCGGTATGTACGATAACGTTGTCTGCCTGATGTGCGTTGTAAAGTCGGGCGACCTGCTCCTTCAACTCGGGACTTCCCGACACTTCTGTGTAGCCGAGCCGCTGATTTAAAAAGGCCTTTTCCGAGCCCGGTTCCAATGCCAGTAAAGAAGATACCGGCATCGTTTCACAATCGGACTGGGTTAACAGATACGGGGCACTGAATTCGTACTGCTCAAAGAAAACTTCCAGTTGAAAATCTCTTAGTTTCATCTTATCGCTCCTTAAAGAATAATGATTCTTTTGGCTTTTTTATACTACAAAGAACACAATATGGCTAATCTTATTCTCAATTCTTTCTCGCGGTTCCCGGACAGTTCCCGGATTTTTGTTTTTGGGATCTCTAACGTGTGTGATTATGATATCATAAATCAGCGGTGTTGGAAATACAAATATATGTTGCCTGTCTGAGGGTTTCTGGAATTCATTAATGACTGCTTGTAAGGGCTTTTTCTTCTTTCTGTACTTGTGAAGTAAAATCTTGACAGATTTTTGTTTTTGAAAATCGCTTCTATTCTGGTAAAATGAATGATGAGTCTAAAAAAGGAATAGCTAAATTTCGTCTAATATATTGGAGTTCACAAAATGAGCTGGCAGAATGAGAATGTTGGAATCAATTGGACTGATTGGAGTATAGAACACATAGCGAAACATAATGTGGAACCTTACGAATTAGAAGAGGGTCTTTTAGAGGATGAACCGATAATTTTAGAACAACAAAATGACAGAAGAATGATTTTGTGTTCGACATGGAGCGGCAGATTATTATTTGTTGTGATTTCATTTCCGCCAGAAGAGAAACAAATAAGAATTATAACGGCGAGAGATATGAATCGTTGGGAAAAGAAACATTATAAAAAAAGAAGAAAGGGGTGAATTGGATGATGAAAAAAATAAAAAGTTATGATGAAATACCTAAAGAATTCGAAAGTTTAGAGGCTGAGGCAGAGTTCTATGATACACATGACTTTTCTGAGTTAATTAAAAAAGCGGATCTCAAACCCCTGAAATTCAAGAAACCAATAAAAAGAAAATATTTCAGACCTAAATCTGAGCATACCCATAAAACAGGATGAACGCTTGTTCTTTTAGTAGATTTCAGAAAATGACTTCACATGAATCATATACACCGTTAATAATCTTTCCAGAAAAACCCTTCTGCTTACTAACGAGTAAGTTACTATACGGTATAGCGTAAAAAGATTCTCAGGCACCTTTCTATTCCCGCTGTTGGTTCACCTCCTGAACCCAGAAACGACGTTGACAAAGAACCGCTCGGGTGATATTATGATTCTACCGTAAAAACAGCCTTTTCCAAAAAAGGGAATATCCTTCAAAAAAGCAAAAAATCAAAGGATTTAAACTTTTCCAAATAAAATCAGACATTATGATTACCCCCTATCAACCCTTTGAAAAACGTTGTAAATAATCATCAATATTAGTATCGACTTTTTTCCTGAGACTCAAATCATACACGTCCAGCAAATCGTCTTTATCCAGAAGAATGAGTTGATCTTTGTGCCGATCAGGATTTTTAAAACCGCTTTTGTTGATAAAAACCGGAATGATTTCTTTTTTGGTTTTGAGATAACTGCACTTCTTCAAAAAACGATTGATCTGTTTATCGTTCACTTGTTTTTCTCTCCATTTGCATTCTATCACCAATAAACGGTTCTCTTTCTCACCAACAATATCGATTTCATAACTTTCTCCTTTTTCATTAGGCACTTTTCCCCATGACTTTCCGATGCGATCCGGTAAGAAGGGGAGGTGTCCTGCATTAAATAAGAGAGGCAGAGTTCCCTTGACGATATCTTCAAAGACAAAACCAACCCTTGACATCAGGTTTTCTTTGGCAAAACGGAAAGCACTGTCAGGATTAAACTCAACAATATCATAATTAGAATAGATATAGCGGAACCAGAAGGCAAGGAAATTGTCTTTTATTCTGTATCTTTTTCCTCTTTTGTTTGTCGAAAAGAAATTTCGGACAGGTTCCAGGATATCATAATAGTTCACGAGCTCGTTGACATATTTGGCAGCAGTATTGTTTTTTAAACTTGATTTATCTGCTATCTCGCCCATTTCCAACTCTTTATCCGAGATGGCTTGTAGCACTGAAAAATAGCCGGGATGCTGTGAACCAAATTCGCCGATTAAGAGGTTTTTCCCTTCCTCCTTTAAAGGGGCAAAGTCAGAAAAGAACAGCTCCTTCAGTTCCCGATAGAATTCGTTTTTATTCTTTAGTCTCCAAAGATAATGTGGAATTCCGCCAAGCAGTGAGTACCATATTACGACCTCGTCAAAGGAATAACCGAAGGTTTTCAGCATTTCAAAAGTGGCCGGGAAAGAAAAAGGCTTTAACTGAATGTTGAAATCCGATCTTCCGAACAAGGGTTCTTTTGAATCCATGAATATCTTTTTCATCATACCCACATAAGAACCGCAAAATACGACTTTTGCCGTTGAGTCGGTCTCGTCCCAGACCTTCTGAAAAATGGAAAAGATCGATTTATCTACTTTAGAAAAGTTCTGAAACTCATCAAAAAGGATGAACGCTTGTTCTTTTAGTAAGTTTCTGAAAAAGACTTCCCATGAATCATATACACCATCAATGAGATTTCCGGAAAAATCCTTTAACAGCGTCTCAGAAGATCTAGTATCCACAAAAAAATAGGCTGCATCCGGAAAAGCCCTCTTTAAAAGAGCGGTTTTGCCCACTCTTCTTCTTCCATATAGAACTATCATCCTTTTCTCATCAAGGTCTTTTTGTGAAGAAAAAAAAGAAAGTTCCTTTTTTCGGTTAAAAAAAGTCATCTAAAACCTCCTGCTTACTAACTGGTAAGTTACTATCCAGTATAACATAAAAAACAGCCCTCAAGTGTCTTTCTACTCCAGCTGTTGGTTCAGCTCCTGAATCCGGAAGCGATATTGACAAAGAACCTGTCGGGTGATAT
>CAZVWW010000204.1:0-3407 GCA_964631265.1 uncultured Thermotogaceae bacterium | reverse complement strand
TGGTGGGCTCTGGAGGACTCGAACCTCCCACCGCCCGGTTATGAGCCGGGAGCTCTACCAGATGAGCTAAGAGCCCGAATGTTCCTTTTCGTCTCAAACGCCGTGTATTATACATTAGAATGGTCAAAAAATCAAGTCATTTCTCTTCTGTTTCAGAACTCTAATGAAAATTAACAATTCATCAATGATTAGAGCTCAAGCCTCTCCAGAAGCTCTTCCCCTTTGAAGCTGAGACAGGTCTCGAATAATACCCCTTTGATTTTTTCCTCTTTCCTGAGTTTTTTCATTCTCATCAACCTCCCCGTTTGAATTTTGATTGTCATCATCAGCATAATACTTGGAGTAAACTCAATGTCAAGTGGGGAAAAGGGGTTGCAAATGTATATTTTCCGTTTCAGCTGGAGTGTACTTGGTGATCCATAGCCCCCCCGGCTCTTGTCCGAATGTTTTTCGTATTTGATGAGGGATGATGGCAAAGGTTCTCAGCAACGAACATTCCAGAAAAGAAGGTAAACACCCGAGGGCGGGTGTTTTCTGGATCGCCGCGCCACCCCAGGGAGGTAGCGCGAGAGGGAAAAAAGGGGATGGTGCGAGAGGGAGCTTCCTTTTTCTGGCAACATGTCCCCGGCGTGTTGCCGTAATCCCGACAAGAGCCCCCCGGCTCTTGTCCGCACTTGAGGCTGTCAAATGCTATAATGAACTATAAAATCATATAAAATAGGAGGAGAACAATGCAGAGACTGATTTCATGGAATGTCAACGGTATACGGGCCATTTACAGGAAGAAAAAATACGAGTGGCTTCAGGAGACGGGAGCAGATGCCATATGTTTGCAGGAGACCAAAGCGCATCCGGAGCAGTTAACCGGGCCTCAGAAAAATCTGCCCGGTTATCAGGCGTTTTTTCATTCAGCGGAACGGAAAGGGTACAGTGGTGTTGTGACGTTTTCGAAAAGGGAGCCCGAGCGTGTCATCGAGGGGTTGGGTGTTGATGATTTCGATTCTGAGGGGAGGAGTCTGGCGCTGGATTACGGGGATTATATCCTCTACAATGTCTACTTCCCCAACGGGAAATCATCAGATGAGCGGCTCGATTATAAGATGCGGTTTTACGGGAAGTTTCTCAAACAGATGAAGGCCTTGCTTGATGAGGGGAGAAAGGTTGTCATATGCGGGGATGTGAACACTGCCCATAAAGAAAAGGACCTGGCAAGGCCTAAAGAGAACAGTGACACGTCTGGCTTCTTGCCAATGGAAAGGAAGTGGATCGATCAGCTCCTTGAGGCCGGATTTGTCGATGTGCTGCGTGAATATACTCAGGAAGGGGAGCTCTACACCTGGTGGGATTATAAGACGCGTGCAAGAAAAAGGAATGTCGGCTGGCGGATCGATTACTTTTTTACGAGCAAGAATTTAAAAGATCATCTCAGGGATTTCATCATTCACAATGAAGTGATGGGCTCCGACCACTGTCCCATAGAACTCGATCTGGAGATATAGGGGATATAGCCCCCCCTCTATAGAATAATATGAGTGGTGAAAGATAAATGACTAAAGACAGGGTTTTTTTTGATCTCGGAACGGTAAATTTGAGGGTTTTTTCATCGAAGAGCGGTATCATCTTTCAGGGACCTAACTGTATTGCATATGAGGAGGATGATGTCAGGGCATTCGGCACTGAGGCCGTTGAAATCGGTAACAGGGATGAAAGAGACCTCAACGTTGTTTTTCCCGTGAAAGAAGGCGTGATAGCCGATCATCACAGTCTGATTGATTTGTTGAACCGGGTCCTTGAAACGGGGCATAAAAAGAAATGGTTTTCCAAGCCGGATCTGGTTTTCTCGGTCTCGCCCTTTTTAAATGATATTGAACAGAGAGCGGTGGAGTTTGTCGCAGATTCAATTGCCTCATCAGGTGTGGCAATCCTACCCGAGTTTCTATTTCTATCAGCCGCAAAAGAAAACTTCTCCGTGTTGAGCAATCAGAAGACCGGAGAAAGCGTTGAAAACTGGGATTTCTTTGTACAGACCGGTGCCGGGCGGGTTGACATATCCGTCATCAGCAATCTGAATCTGATCACGGGGAAGAAGATACCTTCCGGGATGCAGCGGATCAAAGAGAAGGTATTGAAGCGAATCAGGACGGATTATGGTGTTGAAACGGGATTTAACGCGATAAAGGAGATTCTGCTGGACAAAAAGGTTAAGGATTTCGAGTTGAGAGGCCGGGACAAGGTAACCGGAAATCCCCTGAAAAAGATGATCAAGAGTTCATACATAAAGAAGATTATGGATTATGAATTGGAGCGAATATACAGTGGAATCCGGGAGATTTTTGAAAAGACACCACCCGATTTAACCGGGGAACTCCTTGAGAAAGGGATTTCTTTTTCCGGTGGTCCCGCCAATCAGGACTGGTTTGTTGATCTGATTAGTGAGAAGATCGAACCGGCAATTAATAGACCGGGCGATCCCGGAGCACAGATACTGAAAGGCTTTGAAAGAGTATCGGAACTGAGTCGAAAAGACTTTGAAAGATTGACCACGGCTTTCTGAGAAGTGATTGAATTGCTATGGGTGAATAATTGAAAATAAACATAGAAAACGTATAAGGTATTGGAGGAATGGTATGTTAAGAGGCATCTATACAGCAGCGATGGGAATGCTTGCCGAAGAAGCCAAGGTGAACGAGACATCGAACAACCTGGCCAATGTGGATACACCGGGTTTTAAAAAAGACAGAACAACGTTCAGCACATACCTCCTGCGTGAGATAGAGAGAACGGATGTGGAGAATAACAACATCGAGCGCACACCAATCGGAAAACTGGAAAGCGGTGTGGTGCTTGACGAAACAGAGGCCTATTTCCAGCAGGGCGATATAGTGACAACGGAGAGCCCCTATGACTTCGCCATCAAAGGCCAGGGGTTTTTCACAATCGAGAATGAGGACGGCACAAGGTATTACACCCGAAACGGTCAGTTCAACAGGAATGCGGAAGGATTCCTGGTGGATACCATTGGTAATTATGTCCTCGATGACACCGGTTCCAGAATCGCCCTGGACAATGGGATCAACGTCCGGGAGGACGGCTCCATCTTTGAGGACGGGGTCCTTGCCGGCAGAATGGCGTTAGTTGATTTTGAAGAAAAAAAAGCTCTTGAAAAATCCGGAAATAACTATTTCAAGCCGACCGAGTATTCGGGTGAGGCGGAAGAGACGTTTGATGCATCAATCATTCAAGGGGCATATGAGCGGTCAAACGTAAGCGCATTGAAAGAAATGGTCAATCTGATCAAGGCACAGAGACACTTTGAAGTGACACAGCGTGTCATCACGACCGAGGATCAGATGCTCGACGCGGCTATTAACCGGGTTGGAAGAGCAGGATAAGCATAAGGAGGGGTT
>CAZVWW010000203.1:0-3412 GCA_964631265.1 uncultured Thermotogaceae bacterium | reverse complement strand
GAATGATCCGATTGGAACATCGACATGAATGATGAGAAATACTTCAAACCACTGTTAATGTAATGGAGGGCTTCAGGATAATCGGTGATGATATAATCGCTGTTGAAGAGAATTGCTTCAATAATCCTGTAGGAATCATCCTTAACAGTCCAAATGAGAAAGAGTTTCCCGCCGGCCTTGATTCTTTCCGCTTTGTCCTCTGTCAAATAGGCCAGATCCACTGCCAGACCATCGGTTACAAGTTTCTCGGGCATGGGGACATAGAAACCAATCAGGACGGTTTTGATTTCTTCGTACTGCGCTTCGATGTATTTCAAGGCACTGTAATCGAAGGATGATACAAGACATTCTTCCACCATATCAACCCCTTTGATTATTTCATATAACTTGTCCAGGAAAGCTCGGGATTCTCTGCCGTGAGTTTTGAGTTCGATGTTCACCAATACTTTGCCTTTTGCGATTTGCAACGCCTCTTCCAAACTAATAAACCTTGTTTTCGTTTGACCTTTGATGGGAATCTCTTTCAACTCACTGAGCGTCAACTCATTGATTCTTTTATCGTGTCCTGTCAATCTGATGATATTTAAGTCATGACAGAGGACAAAGTGACCATCCGCTGTTTCCATGATATCAATTTCAATAGCGTCGAACTGATTCGATACAGCGTATTCGATGGCTTCAGCTGTATTTTCGGTCACCATGTCGCCACCGGCTCGATGAACCATCACCTTGCTTTTGGTGAAATCGATATCCTGAAAAATAAAGAACCCGATAAAATTAAAACCGATGGCGAAGAGTATCAGCAGAATATTTCTGATTAACACAAGGCCATACCGTTTTTTGCCCATCGCTTTGAAATCAACGGCGTGGCCGGGATCACCTTTTCTGGCATGGTAAAGATGGGTCAGCAGATTAAAATAAAACGGGATGATGATTACCGATAGAATAACGGCCAGGAATATCAGAAAGAGCTTGAGGATATTCATGATCAGACCTTCGTCGAAAAACCCCAGCAGTAAAAAGTCGTTCAAAAACCATTTTTCACTCTGAATGATTAGTGCACCGGCTGAAAACAACAAAAACAACAGGAAGACCTGGAAGAGAAAAATGGATTTGAAGTACTTCTCTGCTTTCGGCACACTCTCCTTGATGCTTTTCTTCTGTAAAACTGAATACGGCAGGGCATAGGACCATTTGATGCTCATATAAACCAGTATGACCAGTGACAAGATGGAAAGGGCGTAAAGAAAATGATGGTTTTTGATAAACTCCCGTATCGTCACGGAAATGTCCAGCGTATTAATGATAGTGGAGGTTAACGGCAGATTCAAAAATGGAAAAACCAGCAAAAACACAATCATAATCCGCCAGTTTGATAAAGACAGAGCGAATCTGAGCCTGCCGAACAAAGACCTCGTTATTGTAAAGAGGGTGATCTGCTTGTTGTTGTATATCTTCTCGCTGATCAGGATATACAGGGCAAATTCCAAATACAGAATAACCGAATAGAGCAAAAAACGAATCACATAGCCAGACCCAACAGCCACAGGCATCTCCAGGCTCAGTAACTTTCTGATGAGAAAGTTTTCAAAAACCGGGAGTATGACCAGCTGTGTCAAAAAGTGATAAATAACCAGCAGATACAAGAAATAGTACCATAACCCGTAAAAGGTATCTGCAATTGAATTTTTTACGATGGTATAAAAGTAACCCTTTTTCATTTCATCATTCCAATAAAAAATCAAGGGCATTATAAACCCATATCCCGTCAAAATCTCTTTGAGGATCCTCATCCAAAGTTAAAACACATTTCGGGTACGAATCCCTGATCTTTCTAAGAGGGGTTAACTCCCTTTCCAGGGTTTTCTCTTCCCGAACGGTTGCAGCAACCTGAAAATATTTGATACCATCCTGATTCTCAGCAGCAAAATCTATCTCAAGGTCCCCCATCTTTCCAACAGAAACCTTATAATCCCTCCTGAGTAACTCAAGGTAAACAACGTTTTCCAGAATATGTCCTACGTCCGTATTTCTGTATCCAAGCAGATTATAACGGAGTCCGATGTCTACAATATAATACTTTTCAAGGGTCTTTAAATGATGTTTCCCCTTAACATCAAATCGTTTTGCCTGATAAACTATAAACGCATTCCTCAAGGCGGTGATATAGGATTCAACCGTTCGGATATCTATTTTTCTTCCGTATGATGTCATCGTATCGGCAATTTTCTTTGTCGAAAGTATGTTTCCGATATTATCAAACAAAAAATAGATGACACTTTCAAGCATCATTGGGTCTGCGATCTTATTTCGGGACAGAATATCCTTCATAACGACAGTGTTATAAACCCCTTGAAGATAAGCCTTGACCTGTTCGCGTGTATTCATTTGCAAACTCAAGGGGAATGAACTGTTTTGTAAATAATCAGAATAAAGCCGGTTTAAATTCGATGGGGCTTTCCGGGCATCAACATACTCCTTAAAAGAAAGAGGAAGCATTTCAATTTCTACATAACGTCCTGACAGTAGCGTTGAAATCTCACCTGAAAGCAATTGAGCATTTGAGCCTGTAATATAAATATCAACATTGTTTTTAAGAAAAAGACTATCAACTACTTTTTGAAAGTGATCAACCAACTGGACTTCATCGAGGAAGATATAGAATTTCTCATGATCGTTCAACTTTTGTTCGATGTATTCATGCAACTTCATATAATCCGTCAATTCAGAAAATGCTAAATTCTCAAAATTGATGGAGATAATTTGTTTGTCGTTGATCCCGCTTTCTTTTAATTCCTCTTGAAACATCAAAAGCAAAGTGGATTTCCCGCATCTTCTTATACCTGTGATAACCTTGATAACCTTCATATCCTGAAATTCTCTGAGTTTTTTCATATATCTCTGGCGTTCTATCATGTGCTCACCTCCAACTCACTCTTATTCTATAACCTTTTGTTGAAAAAGTCAAATAAATCTACATTGTAATCCAAAAATTTATATTTAAAAAGAAGTTCTATACATGGCTATGTATATAATTCTCTGATTAAAAATTGTCCGTTTGTTTTTGGCAAGAGCAAAGTCCGGCGTTTGAATCACCGGAAAGTTCCTAAGCAGGTTAAAAAAAGTCATTATGCAAAGCTCACTTGACATATAATGCAAAGTCTGCTATACTTTATATGTAAAGCGAGCTTTGCGTAAGGGAAGGGTGGACTTGAAAACAACGATCAGGGAACTGCGTAAGAAACACAAATTAACCCAGGCTGAATTGGCCTATGCTGTCGGGACAACGCGGCAGACGATCACATCGATTGAGCGCGAAAAATACACCGCTTCTCTCGTGTTGGCTTATAAGATCGCTCATTATTTTGGTTTGACAATAGAAGATGTTTTTGATTTTTCTCAAGTGGAGGAT
>CAZVWW010000202.1:0-3415 GCA_964631265.1 uncultured Thermotogaceae bacterium | reverse complement strand
GGGGCAAATCATCCGGTCAAACCACATTTAAACCTCAGAAAGGATGATTTTATGTCAGACGAAACCCATTTGAAGCCAGATAGCCAGACAGCCAACGAGTTTCTCCGGGAATTGCTGGAGAACTGTGATAACGACGGATCAATCATTGTCCGTCCCGCCGAACCAGGAATGCGGCCTGTTTTCAATAAAGCTTTTGAATACGCAGGCGACATCGAACTCAGTGACAATCTGCAATACTATTACACGGTCAACCCGCGAAAATCCTTCAACGGCCATTCCCAGGGCGACAAGAAGGACGTTAAATACCTGACAGGCTTTTATGCCGATATCGATTACGGTGATGTAGGGCACAAGAAGGGGGCTTTCTACGAGACAAAAGAAGAAGCACTTAAAGCCGTCAGCGAGCTCCCCCTGAAACCGACTTATGTGATTGAGTCCGGGCACGGGCTGCAGCTTCTTTACCTCTTCAACGAAGCTCTCATGCCAGGAGAGGATATCTCAATAGAGGCGTACGAGGCCCTGAACCGGGGGCTCCAAACAGCACTCGGGGCGGATACGACGGCCGATGCCTCGAGAATTCTCCGGCTCCCCGGAAGCTTGAACCTGAAGGAAGAGCCGAAATTCGTCGGGATAAGCGACCACAACCCCGACAACCGGTATGAGATCGACGATTTTCTGGAGTATGTTGCCCCAATCGAGAGCACAAAGGGCACTGTGAGGCTCGACCGGGAACTGGACAGGATCGATTACGACAAGCGCCGGCTCCCGAAGCGGGCTCAGAAGATTATCAACCGGCTGACAGACCCGAAGCATCCCGAAAAGGATGACCGCTCCTCTTTGGTTCACACGGCGGTATACCTGCTTCACGCCAAGGGTTTCACCCCCGATCAGATCTTCAGCGCCCTGACGGAAGAGGGCACAGCCACGAGGGATTACCTGCTCGAGAAGAGAAAGAACGAAGCCGCCATCAAGAAGTATCTGAACCGCTCGATATCCAAGGCGGAACACGACTTCAAGGCGGAGCAGAGAAGGGCCGATAGGAGGCGCGAAGATGCAATGAGCTCTTTCGAAACCCTCGGCGCCGATGTGAATTCGACCCTTTATTTCTGGAAGAACGGGGCGATTTATCCGGTCAAACTCAGGAACTTCACGAGAGACCAGTTACTCCTGTTGTCCGGCGTCCGGTTCTCCCCCGAGGAATTTGAGAAAGTTAAATTAGATGTTCTCTCGCAGGTGGCCGAGATGGACCACATCGACATGAACGACAAGATGCTCGAAGGGGTCTGGAAGGTCGAAGACAATTTCGTCCTGATAACAAAGGACAAGGCCCTGCTGGCCTCCGGAAACACTGTGGAAGAGCTCAAAACGCCTGTCTACGACCACAAGATCATCGAATTTTCAAAAGGCGCTGCCTGGCTGGATACAGAGCACTTTCTTCGGGTTTACGGCAACCTTTCGCTTAAATCGGTCTACGACAAAGTCCAAACACTCACAAAACAATTTAGCTGGAAATACGGAGAGGCTGCTGACTATGCCGCCGCATTGATCATGCTGACGGTGGTACAGCAGGCGATGCGCTGGCGGCCCTGGGTCTATCTGCTCGGTGCCTCGAACTCGGGAAAGACGACGTTCTTGCAAACCTTCTTCGATAAACTCTTCCCCGGCCTTCTTGCCCATATGGGGAAGACCACCGCACACTCTATCGCCCAGGAGGTGGGCAACAGCGGCAAAATACTCATTCTGGACGAATTCGAGAGAAGCAGCAAGATCCCCCAGATTCTGGAGTTGGCCAAGCTTGCGAACAGGGACGGCAAGAAGACAAGCGGGACCCCCGGCCCCAACGCCCACAGTTATTCGATCCATCACATGTTCTGGTTCGGTTCAATCCTGTCCTCGCTCGACGGGGAATCACAGGAGAACCGGACGGTCTTCCTCGAGCTTGAACGGCACGACGGAAAACATCCGCCACACTTCCCCAAAGAGAAAGAGATGAAGAGGCTCGGTACCGAGATCGTGGCTGCCATGATCCAGCATTGGAATGAGATCGAGGAACGGTCTCAAGAGGTTCCCGGCCGTTATCCTGACCTGGATTCGAGGATGCACGAGAGCCTTTCCTACCCGATAGCCCTGCTTGAGCTTGTTGAAGAGGACGACACCAGTTTCTTCAAAACCCCTCCTGAGTTCGTCTACCGGCAGGTCGAGAAGGAGGAGGACATGATCCTCGAGGACATCTTGAACTCGCTTATATGGGTCCACAGCTATTCGACAGCCTCAGGCGACAGAAGGGAGCAGGCCCGGGTGTTCGATGCCATCCGGCACGAAAAGCATCAGGACCTCCACAACGCAGGAATGGCCCTCACCACGACGGAGGGGCGGAAATACCTCGCTATGCACTGTAAGACCGTCGAGAGGCAGGTTTTGAAGGATGTTCGCGAGTATGGGTTTATCAAGATTTCCGAGCCGCTGAAGAGGCTTCCCGGGGCCATCCCGAATCATAACGTGAAGATCGGCGGCAAGCCCCAGAGCTGCCTCCTGATACCGCTCAAATATGTCACAGCAGAAGGCGAGGGAGACGGCGAAGAGGCTGCGGTTGCATCCTAGTAACTTTTAAGTAACCGCTGCAACCCTCATTATTAGTTGATTCAAGGCTATCGGTTACATAAGTTACTTAGTTACTTAGATAGATATGGTTATAGAGAGTAGTAATTAATCAGGAAGAATATATATATATTACTTCTGTGAGCATATATACACGCAAAATCAAGTAACTTGAGTAACCGGTAGCTAAATTAGGCTAAAACCCTCTATTATTGGGGATTACGGGAGACGGTCCCGGTTACATAAAAGGTAACCGGTTACATTTAAAAAGTAACTGAACAAGGAGGAACAGACATGAAGAACAATGATGTGTTTGACATAAGCGGAATAAGGCTCTGGAAGGCGTGCAAGGGCGTTTTTTACGCAAAGGTTCCATATGCACAAAGAGGCCTTATGAAGGGCAGAAAGCCTTGTGGAGAGTATTACAAAGGCGGCCGGAGGAAATATCTGCAGTACGAAATCAGTCCGGAAGAAGCGGAAAAACTGAGACAAACTGAAAATTTATTGGAGGTGTAATAATGGATTTAACGAAGATCACCGGATTGTGGAAACACAAGGACAAGAACGGGAGAACCTATTTATCTGGGAATTTGACGCCCGTTGCGGGCATCATGATCATGAAGAATGATTTCAAGGGAGAGAACGGGAACGGCCCCGATTACTGGTTTTATGTTCGCCAGAATCAGAAGAAGAAGGTACCTGCGACTGGCGAACAGGATGATTTCGAGGAAGATGGAGGGAAAGAAGAAGTCCCCTTCTGAAGTCGCATAAAACATAAAAACAGACGCCCCCCCCGTTTAGGCCCAGTGCCTTGGCG
>CAZVWW010000201.1:0-3416 GCA_964631265.1 uncultured Thermotogaceae bacterium | reverse complement strand
ATCACTTCCCGGTATATCCCATTGGCAATTTCAAGATTTCCCTTCCGTTTAATCAGACCCAGGTCTTCACAGTACTGGATGTCTTCATCCGACATTTCTTGATATTTTTGTGTCCCGGACAATATCGGTTCGATGATTCGCCGAACACGTTCTTCCTTGAGTTTATCGGCCAATTGATCAATGTGGGTGTCTCCTCGGATTATTAATTCGTTTTTTGCAGCTTCAAATATTTGCGTTGTGATGGGATGCTTTCTATCTTTTCCCGCTTTGTTTCTAAAACAAGCCTCATAAGCCAAGGCATTGACTAACCAGGGTTGCCCTTTTGTGTATTCCCAAGCCAACTCATATACTTCTTCTTCAAAGGATTGACCGGTTTCTTTGGTATGTTCTTCATAAAGGGTTTTTATTTCTTCTTTTGTGAAATCGCCGACAGTTAATGACTCTGCTTTGATGTTAAAAGCACTTCCCCCTGTTATAATCTGTTGGTCTTTGTCCGAGAAGATGCGATAATCTCTTACGTCCCTGACTCCGCAAAGAATGACGGATTGCGGGAAGAGTTCCGGGCGCTCTGCATAACCTGACCTTAACTGTCTTAATACACTAATAAGGGTATCTCCCACAAGGGCATCGATCTCATCGATGAGTAAGATGATTTTTTGTTGATTATTTTGACTCCATAATTTAAGAACTTCTTTTAATACGGAATCGCCACCAAACAAGTCAATGCCGTCCAACATGTAAGGGTAGAAAAAATCATCTTTAAAGATTGTTTTATTAGCACTGTTCAAGGCCACAAGGATTGCCTTCATTCCACGGGCTACATCACTTCTCGCTGTCTGGGCCGTTTCGATGTTCACATACAGGCATTTGTAATGTCCTTCTTTGTTGATATAATCCTGAAGCGCAAGAAGAGAAGAAGTCTTACCCGTTTGCCGGGGGGCATGCAGAATGAAATAACGCCAATTATCGATTAACGCCATGATTTCATCTTTATTGATGCGTTTCAGTGGCTCGATCATGTAATTGTTTTCTATTCTTACCGGCCCCGCTGTGTTGAAAAACTTCTCCATGTGTTTCACTTCCTTTTTTTGTGCTGCCTTTTCTATATTCTATCATTTTTGCCTTTTTTTCCGATGCTTTCGGTTTCTTAAAATAAAAACAGAGAGGCTGAGCCTCCTAATGAAAGGATGGATTATTTAAGGGTAAGGATTTTTATCATCACTAAGCTTAAGTTCACAAGATAAAAATGCTCTCAATATTTTTTGCAGAGGGGTCCGTCCTTGTTGCTTCAAGTGATAAAGGGGAGATCATTTCTAATCCTTAAGAACCCGTCTTAACTAAGCGGGTCTGCAACCTGCGATTACTTTTTACAGAGAAAATACTTGAACGAGTTCTCCAGATCGACGATCCTTTCAACGTGGAGCTGCGAGTTCCTGATATAATCATCAACCGGTCTGATCATTGAAGAGCCTGCGAAGAGATAGGTGAAGACCGTCACGATACTCAAAAAGAAATCCGTGACGGGTTTTCCGGTTCTCATATGCTCGACAAAAACGGCCTTCCCGCCGGTTTTAAGTACCCTGTACACTTCATCAAGGGCATCACCAGCTGAATCAACCGAGCAGAAGACATCGATGGAAAGGACCGTGTCAAAGCTCTCATCATCAAACGGCAGGGATTCAACGGGGGCCTTGACAAAGTCAAGCGTCAAATCCCCTCTGTCCTCAGTGGCCTTTTCTTGTGCTTTTTTGAGCATCTTTTCGCTTTTATCGATCAAAGTGACAGTTGAAGCACCGGGATAGAATTCGATGTTGTTGCCGGTACCCGCAGCGAGATCGAGAGTTTTTCCTTCTATCCCGGGAACAAATCTCTCTCTGAGACTTCTCAAGGTCTTCTTTTCGAGTTTGGACAACAGCGTATCGTAGTAATCTGCAATAAAATCGTATCGATTCATTTGATCAGCTTCTTTATGACAGGAGATATTATTAGAATATTATAACATATATCGTTGGATTATAAAAGTTTACCCGGGTCGGTTGCATTGAACCATTAAAAAGGCCCATGTATCGTGATTCATACCAAAGGGGTGAGAGTCTTACTATGCTATAATTTTACTAAACAGGAAGTGCTATTACATGAATACCCGTAATGAATGAACGGGTTGAGTAGACTAAATAGTATGGTATCGCGCTTCTAAATGAACAAATAGCGTAAGCTTCTAAAATTCAAATAAAAGGGTGATAAGAATGTTGATGTTAAAACGAAAGCTGTCTTTATTGCTGGTCATGCTTTTCACTTTAGCCTTTTTCAGTACGGCTCTTTATGCCGGGAACATCCTGGGAAATCCAGGGTTTGAAGAGACTTTTTTGGTTGTAGATGAAGTGCAGGACAACGGAGGGGGTAATTTTATAACTGAAAACAACTGGCTCTTTTTAGAGAATGCCGGTGCTGCATCCGCAGAAAGGGATAACGGCATATTTAAAACAACGATTGTTGACGGTGGCAGTAACTCCTACTCCATTCAGCTCTTACAGGCACCAATAGAGATAAAAGAAGGTTATGAGTATCAGGTTCAATTTGATGCGAAAGCGTCAAAACGGAGGGAACTCGAAGTTAAGATCGGCGGAACGGCCGATCGAGGGTGGTCACCCTATAATACCGGTCAAGGAGAAACAGGTGGCTATGTGGCCGAACTTGACACAGAGATGAAAACGTACACGTTTGAAATGATAATGACCAAAGAGACAGATCGAAACGCAAGATTTGAATTTCAGCTTGGTAAGGACACCGGTACAATCTGGATTGATAATGTCAGCCTGACAGAGGTTGGCAAGGTTGCGGCTGATGAAATCCCTGAGGAACCGAAAAAAGAATGGGTCTATGACAAAGACTTCTTCTTTATCTTTAATGTTGCTGTAGGCGGTAATCTGGGGGGGCAGGTGGATACAACCTTCCCGAAAGAAATGCATGTTGACTCTATCAAAGTATTTGATCAGGACGGTAACCTGGAATGGAAAGATGACTTTGATGGAGAAGCGGTTAACAACGATTACTGGTCATATGAGGTTGGAAACGGTCATAAGCAAGGCATTCCCGGTTGGGGGAACAACGAACTGCAGTATTATACAGCCGGGGAAAATGCACGGGTTGAGAACGGCCGTTTAATCATTACGGTCAGAGAAGAATCACGCAGTGATCAGTATGGCAGTTATAACTATACGTCTACCAGAATGATTAGCAAGGACAAAGTCAACATGAAGTATGGCAAGGTTGAGATCAGAGCAAAACTGCCTGAGGGTCAGGGATTGTGGCCGGCATTTTGGATGCTGGGTTCTGATATTGATAAAAACCCATGGCCCGGGTGTGGTGAAATTGATATTATGGAATTCATTGCCGGTGATGTAGATATGGTACAT
>CAZVWW010000200.1:0-3424 GCA_964631265.1 uncultured Thermotogaceae bacterium | reverse complement strand
CCCCCGACATGGTGATGAACCGATGGTTCAGAGATGTCCATTTCAGAAGAGCGCTCTCTTACGCCATGGACCGCTACGCCATGATCGATGTCATCTACAACGGTCTGGCACAGCCCCAGTGGAGTCCTGTCAGCCCGGCCTCCCCGTTCTACGATCCCGAAGTTGAATCCTACACGTATCCGTTCTCCATAGACGATGCAAGGGCTGAGCTTGAAAAGGCCGGTTTCACCTGGAATGATGACGGCCAGCTGGTTGACGCATATGGCAACCCCGTTAAGTTCGATCTCACCACAAACGCGGGAAACCAGGTCAGAGAGAAGACCTGTAACCTGCTCGTTGATACTTTTGGCGAGCTTGGAATCGAAGTTGTCTTCAACCCGATAGAATTCAACACCCTCGTTCAGAAGCTCATGAACACCGGTGACTGGGAGACAATGATAATGGGTCTTACAGGCGGAGCAGATCCGCACAGCGGTTCAAACGTTCAGAAGATCGACGGCGGACTGCATTTCTGGAATTACTCACCTGAGTTGAAGGACTTCGTCGACAAAGACAATTACTGCATACCCTATTACGGTTGGAAGATCGACAAGATATTCAGAGACCAGACAAGAGAAATGGATCCGGATGCGCGTTACGATCTGTTCTCCGAATATCAGATCCTTTCAGCGGAGAACCTGCCTCTAATCTACACTGTTCAACAGTTGAGACTCTATGCCTATCCCGAAAACCTCAAGAACGTTAACATCGGCGGTTTCGGTGCCTGGGCATGGAATGTCTGGAATCTGTATAAGGAATAAACTGTAACACCGGAACAATCCATCCGGCCGGGAGATCTCTCCCCGGCCGGATACTCTTATACACCCACTGTTTTAAAAACAGTTGAAGTCAGGAGGTTCGTGTTTTTGTTTAAATACATCTTAAGGCGATTGATCATGTCGATACCCGTTCTTTTAGGCGTTTCGATCCTTTCATTTTTGATTATTCAGGCTGCGCCGGGGGATTTTCTGGATCAGTTTAGAATGAACCCCTCTTTTTCAGCGGAATCGATTGAGAGGCTGGAGAGAGAATTCGGTCTCAATGAGAATTTTGTCGTGCAATACGGTAAATGGCTCGGACAGGTTTTAAAAGGGAACTGGGGCTATTCATTCCAGTACCATCAGCCGGTTTTCGAGATTATCTGGAGCCGATTGGCGGCCACGCTTCTGTTGAGTATCACAACCCTGCTGATCAGTTGGGCAATCGGGATATCAGTTGGAATCTTTGCGGCGATGCGGCAGTACAAACCGGGTGATCAGATAGCCTCTGTTGTGGCGTTTATCGGGCTTTCGATCCCCAATTTCTTCTTCGCCCTGTTGTTTCTCTATTTTGCCGCACAGACGGGATGGTTTCCCATCGGCGGGATCATGTCGATTGACAGCAACGATTTCGGTTTCTGGCAGAAGATTGGCGATTATCTCTGGCACGTTACGGGACCTGCCATCACATTGGGTTTTGCCGCTCTGGCCGGTGTCATGCGACAGATGAGAGGACAGTTCCTCGATCAGCTGAACCTGGATTATGTTGAGTTCGCCCGTGCCAAGGGGATGCCGAGAAAGGTTGTTGTCTACCGGCATGCGTTGAGGAATGCCATCAACCCGTTAATTACCATGTTCGGTTATTCGCTTTCCATGCTGCTCGGCGGAGCGGTTTTAACGGAGACCGTATTCAGCTGGCCGGGAATGGGGAAGCTTACCATAGAGGCCCTGCGTGCACAGGATCTTTACCTCGTGATGGCAACACTCCTGCTGAGTTCACTGATGCTGATCATCGGGAATCTTATTGCAGATATCCTACTGGCCGCCGTTGACCCGCGCGTCAGAAAAAGATTTCAATAGAGGGGCGAGATGAATGGCTGAAGATAAACACAATCAGAAAAATTTAGAAGAATCGTTTGAAGTAGAATACATGAGCCGGTGGAAGCTGGTTTTAAGGGCATTCAAACGGCATAAGATGGGCAGAATTGCCCTGATAATATTACTGATACTCTATATCCTGAGCGTATTTGCCGATTTCTTCTCACCGGCCGATCCCTTCTCGCAGAATACCGACAGGACTTATGCCCCACCCTCGGAGGTTCACTGGACGTATGAGGGTGAATTCGTCGGGCCATACATCTATGATGTGGCCTCTTTCAGAGACCCGGTCACCTATCAGAGAAATTATGAACCCGCCTCAGTTATCGAAACCATCACCGGCACTGACAAAGAGGGCAATCCTTTTTCGTACGAACTTGAAAAAGAGGGGGTCCAAAATATCTACACGGTCTATGAATCGGATATTGTGGCGGTTGGAACGGAAGGGGAAAGGGTCCTCAACCGGACAAGCAGACGCATCAAGTTGATACGCATCTCGCAAAAAGAAATTTTATCCGGAACGGGTGTGGAAAAGGTCATCACCGATCCTGAGAAATTAAAGGTATACACTGAGAATCCCGTTTACTCCTATAAGCTTAAAAGGGTTGGTGACGTCAAAGAAGTCCACATCGATGAGGGCATTAAACAGCTTACAGTAGAATACAAAGACGGCAAGACGGAGACTGTGAATGTCAAATCCATCGATAATTTTACATTTAAGATATTTAAGTTGAAATGGTTTATCCGCGACTGGGAATACAAGCTATTCGGCTTGATCCCCATGGATCTCCATCTTTTCGGTGTTGATGACCCCGGCCAGTTCTATCTGTTTGGCGCCGATGCTTACGGTCGCGATGTCCTGACAAGGATCCTGTTCGGCTCACGTGTCTCGCTGACGGTAGGCTTTGCCGGCATTTTGATCACGTTCACACTTGGATTGTTGCTCGGTGGTGTGGCCGGTTATTACGGCGGCTGGACCGATGAGATCCTGATGAGAATCACGGAGATCCTGATGTCCATTCCAGGCCTCTATCTTTTGATCTCTTTGAGGGCGATACTTCCCTCGGATCTCCCGTCGCATATCACCTATCTCATGGTCATCGTTATCCTCTCATTTATCGGCTGGCCCGGCATGTCAAGGGTCATCAGGGGGATGGTACTCTCCATCAAACAGACGGAGTATGTGGAGGCGGCCCGTGCCATGGGCTATCCCACGAGGCGGATCATATGGAAGCACATCATTCCGAACACCAGTACCTACGTTATTGTTTCCGCAACACTGGCCATCCCGGGTTATATACTCGGTGAGGCGGGGCTTTCTTTCCTCGGTTTTGGTATCCGGGAACCCCAGTCGAGTTGGGGCCTGATGCTGGCCCAGGCACAGAAACTCTCTGTTCTGGAACAATATCCGTGGTTGTTGTTGCCCGGTGTCTTCCTCTTTGTGGCGATACTGGCCTTTAATCTCTTCGGAGACGCCGTGCGGGATGCCCTGGATCCAAAGGCTCTCGGGAACTGATTATAATTGAAAA
>CAZVWW010000199.1:0-3470 GCA_964631265.1 uncultured Thermotogaceae bacterium | reverse complement strand
ACCGGTTGATAAGTTGCTATCTTTTTCTTTATCTCATCAAGATAACTCTCTGCCGATTTTTCCCATGTGTATTTTTCAAGCACCCGTCTTATGGACAGGTCTGCCAACCTTTTGTAATCGGTCTCATTTGAAAGGGCTTCTTTGAGTTTTTCTGAAATGGATGCTGTCTTTTCAGGATCAAATAAAAACCCGTAGTGCTTACCATCTTCCTCCAAAATCTCGCTTGGCCCCCCGTTCTCTGTGGCAGCCACCGGCAAACCGCATGACATAGCCTCTATCACGGTAAGTCCGAATGGTTCGTATAGAGCGGGATTACAGAATACTGACTTCTGCTTTTTCGCGTATCGATAGAGTGCAGCCAGTTCCTTCTGGTTTTCAGCATTGATAAAACTGATGTTATCCCTTAATCCGTTTTCTTCAATATATTTAAGCCATTGTTTCACAATCTTTTTTTCGTTTTCTTTCAGTTTGTCAATATCCTCATAAACATCTGATAAGCCCCGGACGACGATGAGGAGCCGGGCCATATTCCTGAGCTCTTCGTCTTCACCAAAGGCCTTTATAACAGAGATATGATTCTTTTTCGGATCGATTCTGCTGGAAAGGACAACGAATGGTTTGTTATGGTTTTGGATCTTTACGGTAAAGGCTTCATCGGACTTTTCATCCACTTCATTAAAGATCCTTCTGTTGACCCCCGGCGGAACCACCTTGAAATGTGAATCGTCGTGGACATCAATCCATCCTTTATACCTGGGATGCCCGTATTGTTCAAAGCGTTCCATCTTTGTACTGACAAAGTTCACGCTGGAATAATGCATGGCAATTCTTTCAGCAGCCAGCCTCCGGCTGAAATGGAAGACCTTTTCATAATCCGGCATATTCTTCTCATTGACACCGAGCTTGTCCATCTTCAAAGCGCCGAGAGAATGAGCGGTAAAAGAAAACGGTCTTTCAAGTTTCTGACTGAGAATCGCGGCTGAAATGCCGCCATCTCCATAATGACCGGTCATGAAATCCGGAATCTCGTTCTCTGATTCATAAAACGCTTTAATATTATTACACCATTCCTCCAAATAGGGCCAGAGATCTTCTTTTTTCAGGAATTTGTCTCCACCGCATGCAAATCTCAGTATCCGCAGATTCTCAATTCCCCGATAACCCTCTTTTTCGTCTGAGAACTCAGGCCAGTCCGGATCGATAATCCGCCGGGTGATAATATCGACATCAACGCCAAGTTGGGCCATTGCCGAGGCGAGCTCCTTGACATAAACAAGCTGACCGCCAAAATCGGGATGTTCTGTCCAATAACTGTCCTCCGGGTCAAAATTACCCTGGGGGTTTAAAAATACGACTCTCATCTACTCACTCCTTTATTTGATGCCACTGGTTTTAACACTGTTGACAAATTGTCCTTGAAGCACAATGAAGAGTATCAGAACGGGTATTGTCATCATGCTTGCAAATGCCATTATATCACCCCATTCTCTGGGATACTGACCAAAGAACTGCTGCATTGCAACGGTTAGAGGTCTATAAGTTGGACCGCGTGTTACCATTAGTGGCCAGAGGAATAGGCCCCACTGCATCAGAAAATGGAGGATGGCCACGGTAGAAATAATGGGTTTCGACAACGGCAGGGCGACACGCCAATAAATCTGCCACCAATTGGCTCCATCAATCAAAGCGGCGTCTTCAAGGGCCTTCGGAAACTGTATGAAAAACTGATAGAAAAGATAGACATAAAACGGCTTTGCCATGAAGGGGATAATCTGTACCTGATAGGAATCCAGCCAACCCAATGAGTTTGTCACCCATAAAAGCGGGATGGCAATGGCTTCGATCGGAATGATCATCAAGGCTATGACCACACTGACTAAAAACCCCCTGCCTTTGAAGGAAAATCTGGCCAGGCCGAAGGCCAGCATACTGTTGACAACCAGCCCCACAAGAATCGTCGTTGATACGATAAAAACGGAGTTGAACATAAATCGTCCAAACGGCATCCGTCCAACAACCCCTTGATTCTCTGTTTTATCAGGATTCTCAGCATCCGGATCACCGATATAATTCTTTAACGAGACGTTGGTTGGAATGAAGGACTCTATTGAACCCATTTTTTTTACAATATCCATCTCATTGGGGTTAAGAGAGGTTGTTACCATGTAGACCAATGGAAACAGAAAAAAAATGGCGAGGATAATCAAAAATAAGTATCCGATTATATTCTTGACCAATGTTACGCGTTTCAGACTCCTCTCCCTTGACATAATCAAACCTCCCTTTCTTCACTGAGTATCCATCTTTGAGCCAGCGATAAACCCAATACAATTAAGAAGAAAATCACAGTCATGGCCGAAGCATAACCCACCTTTTGATTCATGAAGCCTTCATTGTAAAGATGAAGGACTACGGTATAGGTGCTGTTACGCGGGCCGCCTTCAGTCATTACCTTCACCTGGGAAAAGACTCTGAGGGCAAGTATGGTGGTGGCAATAAGCACAAAAGTTGTTGTATTTTTGAGTTGGGGGAGTGTGATGTTCCAAAATTTCTGAAAGGTTGTAGCCCCGTCTATCGTTGCCGCCTCATAAAGGTTTTCGGGTATTTCCTGTAATCCCGCTAAAAAGATCAGCATTTGAAAACCTGCACCCTGCCAGATAGACATAAACATGATACAGGGGAAAGCCCATTTCGGATTATTTAGAAAATCGACTGTTTCCCAGTTACCAAAAGTAATAACCTCAAAGAACTTATTGATAAGACCGTCCGGGTTGTAAAGAAAGGACCAAACGACAGATACCACAACCATCGCGGTTACAGTTGGCATAAAATAAGAGGTTCTGAAGAATTTAACGCCTTTCAGTTTTTGATTGACGATCAATGCCATACAAAGCGCCAAAAAGGTTTGAACGGGTACCACGACACCTGCAAAAACAAAGTTGTTTTTTAAAGAAGTCAGGAAAAGGTCATCGTCAAAAAGCCTGACATAATTTCTAAACCCCACAAATCTCGTTGGCAGACGGCTTATCAATCGTTGATCCGTGAACGACAAACCAAACGACAAGAAAAAGGGGAGAATCATGAAAACCCCCAGTAAAATCAACCCGGGAAGAATAAATATCAGCAAAGCTCTTCTTCTCTTTTTACTCAATGTTGCCGGCATAAGACCTCCTCCTCATCAAAAAGAGCCCCTGAACGGGGCTCTCTATATCAGTTAAGAACAATTAGTCTGTGGGATACCCCTGATTATCCTCAATATCCCGATCGATTTTCTTGACGGCCTCGTCAAGTGCTTCTTTGACATTTGCCCCATCGATAATGTCCTTTACCGCCTTGGTAAATGCCGAGCTGATAACAGGATAAGCAGGCGTTACGGGCCTCTCAACAGCAATTTGCTCAGCCTGCTTGACAAAGATTTGAAGAGGTCCTCCCTCACCGTATAGCTCAGACATCTTTGTGGCACTCTTTCT
>CAZVWW010000198.1:0-3472 GCA_964631265.1 uncultured Thermotogaceae bacterium | reverse complement strand
TTCTCCAAATCATGGCTTATATAGAGAATGTTTTCAGCAAAAAGAACCGTCCCCGGTTGCTGCCCGTGCTGTTGTTGAAACTAGTCCCCGTTGCTGAAATTCACTTTAATTTAAACTTTCGTTGATTGTTTTTCTTGAGAGCCTTTACACAAAGGTCTTCTCCCAAAGATGATTTGTATAGAGTGGTTTGAATCCAAACGAAAGATAAAAGTTCATCTGAGTTCCCACATAGACACTTTCCGCTGAGTAAAGTTCATTGATCCTTTTAATGCACTCAAGAACAGCCGCTCTTCCAAGCCCCAGCCTCCTGTAATCGGGATGAGTGGCAACCGGTTCAACATAACCGGCATTGGCAGATCTTTCATGCCATATACCTGCATAAGCGACAAATTTCGAATCAGGGGATAAAACAACACAGTTAAGCCGCCTGTCGAAATTCGGAGCGGATACCATCAGTTTTCTTCCCTCGATTTGATTAGCCGGCATTTCTCCCTCGTGATTGAATCCCTTCCAAAGCAAGTGAGCTGTCTTCTCTACTGCATCATTTCCGATTTCGTCAAGACTTCTGACTCTGAACCCATCCGGTAGTGTATAGTCAGTGGGTGTCTGACGGGTATCAAATACGGACATGCTCTCAGTGGTGTTCTCCAGTTTTTTGAAGCCCCTTTTTGTGGCGATCTCCGAAAAGGTTCCACCATCATCCACTAAGAACGGCCTGAGATACTGATACCCGTTTTTGTGTCTGCCTTTAAGATTGTCAACCGCGTAATCAAACATCTCTTCTTTGAGGGATTCATAACCGTGCCTCAATTGGAAGAAGGCCTCGCCCAATGTCATTTCATAATGAACGAATCCCACAATCTTTCCCGTATCTTCCCAAATCCCGAATAGTTTGTAGTTTTCATGATCTGAATAGGGATGATAGACCATGTATTCCCATCTCGAAGGGAACCAGTTTTTATCTTTCCGTTCCGGAGCAAAGGTTTCCGTGAGAAAAGCCTTAATTCTCGCATAATCTCTTTTATGGTTGTATGCATATCGTTTCAATTTCAAACACCTCCTCGTGAAAAAAGGATTCAACGTCTCTAAACTGTTTTCCAATACTTCCGTTTCATACCGTCTTTTGGTTCTTCAAAGGCTTTCCATTCAAATCCCTGTCTTAAAAGAAAATGATGGATGTGATTGTCCTTGTTGTTGTTTCCGGGACATAAAATAATTTGACCGCCTTTTTTCGTCACTCTTTCCATTTGAGCATATTCTGCTTCGATCAGATCGCCATAGACATGACCTCCCATGGTGATGTCGAAGAAATTATCCTCAAATGGGATATCCTCAATAAGACCGCTGACGGCGTAAATATTGTCAAAGCCGTTTTTAAGTGCCTTCTGTTTAAGATATTTCCTTAGAAGATGTACTGGCTCTATTGCATAAATGGTTCTTGCCGTATCAGCAGCGACAAATGTGAGTCTACCGGTTCCCGCCCCGATATCTGCGACCCGTTTGTTTCTGAAATTCGCTACATCCGTGAGCTCGTCCGAATCCCAACCTAAAAATTCAAGTGTATCATAAACAGACGGGTCATGGATGAAAACCATCCAGTCGTTTATGTTTTCCATGATGGCTATTTCTGAATCACGGATGACTTGTTCATCAACCGTTTTTATATCTTCAGCGTGTTCAAGGACTTGGTCAAACCACTTGTCGATCCCAGAACTGTTTTTTCGAAAATACCACTCAACTTCCGGATTTGCCTTCAGAGCAATCGCGAATTCCTTTTCGGGCAATTTTACCCGAGGCAGGATATTCACCTGGAATTCTTCCAGACAAAGCAAGTTTCTAAATGATAATTCTTTAACATCCATCCAGCCCAGACGCATGTTATCCCTCCTTTTTTTCCTCAAGGAATTATATCAAAAATGGATAACGATTTCTCTTTCAAGATTTATCCTTGACATTGCCAGGTAAAAAAGTTATAACAGAGTGAACGTTCAATCCATTCTTTGAGGTGATGCTATGAGTAAAAAAGAAGAAATCCATCAAGCCACAATAAAAGTGGTCAACGAATACGGGTTAGAAGGAGCAACGATTTCAAAGATTTCAAAACAAGCAAAAGTCAGTCCGGGTATTATCTATCACTACTTTGACACCAAAGATGAAATCATTAAGAGTCTCTTTGACGAGGTCAAGAAGTCATTTTTTAATATCTTCTCCGATGGAGAACCCTTAAAACAACCCATATTGGACTGTTATAAACATATCTGGAAACAAATATACCGTTATGGGCTTGAAAATCCGGAGAAACTGCTCTTTATGGAAAAATATCGGAATTCAGCTTATCAAAAAGATTCAGAAAAAATGGCCGTTAGTAGCTTTTTAAGGCAGTTAAGCATGAAAAACAAACAAGCGATAGAAGAAGGCAAGATGAAAGAATTACCCATTGAAGCGATTTACACGATGACAGTGGGTGTTTCTATTGAATTTGTCAAATTAACGCTCAACGGAAATGATGTTTTTAAGAGCTGCTCACTGGAGAGTGTTGCAGATGCGGTTTGTAGAAGTATCTTAACGGAACAGGACGATGATTGTAATGCCAAAGTTGAGTAGCACCAAAATTGAAAGAGAGTATGTTTCAAAGACACAGGTTTGGAGATATAATCATCCATCCCCTCCTCAAGGCAATCCTGTCTGTCCGCTTTCAATGCTTTGGCTGTCATGGCCACGATGGGAATTTTCGAATCATGCAGGCGGATCATTCCCGTTGCCTGAAATCCATCCACGTCCGGCATGACGATGTCCATGAGGATGAGGTCGGGCTTGTGCTTCAGATAGAGTTCATAAGCCTCTTCGCCGTTCCAAGCCTCGATAATCTGTATATCCTTTGAGAACATGGAGAGGGCTGTTTGTGCATACTTCATGTTGGTTGGGTTGTCCTCTGCGATGAGTACTTTTTTTCCTTTAAAGAACTGTACTTCAGCAGCGTTTGCATCATCAGTTTGGTTTGAATCGCTTGGTTCTTCTTTCACATATGGCAACAACAGCTCAAAATTGAAGGTGCTGCCAACACCAAATCGCAGCAAAAGGGACGGAGGTTCTTGCGATTTCATAATCATTTGGATCTTCTTGTCATTTTGTGAAGAATGATGTTAGCCACTCAGTTTCTCCGAGAGAATTGACTCACATGAACAATAAAAATACATCAGTTTTACACCCGCGACCGTCCCAGGTGTAAATTCGAGATATGGTATAATAAGACTAAACACCCCAAAATAAGGGAGCTCAAACATGAAGAAAGAAAAACAGGACTCAAAAAGCTTCAAACTCATGGATCCGAAGATAGATTATGCTTTCAAACTACTCTTCGGAAACGAAAAAGATACATCCTTCCTGATCTCCTTCTTAAATGCAGCCCTCGAACTTGAAGGCGAAAAGGCCATCAAATCCGTCATAATCATGAGTCCCAACAACGACAAAG
>CAZVWW010000197.1:0-3512 GCA_964631265.1 uncultured Thermotogaceae bacterium | reverse complement strand
CCAACACTGTTAAAGAAGGTGCTCTGCACTTGGCCGAGAAAATCCGGAAAGGCGTTGAAGCCCTTGGAATAAGCCATGGCAAAGCCATTGCCGATGGGACGATCACACTGTCGATTGGCGTTTCCACTCTGATACCCGACAATGGCGAACCGGCCGAAACACTTACCGGCTTGGCGGACCAGGGGTTATACCAGGCAAAAGAGCAAGGCAGAAACAGGGTCGTATTCAATAATCGGTAAATGCTTTATGCAAAGGAGAGAAAATGCCATACAGATCCCAGTTAAAATCGTATCAGCCACGAACGGAACAGGAAAAACGCGATAAAGCAAACATACTCCATCAAATAGAATTAGAGGGGGATGACATCCTCCACAGAAAAAGCAGACTGGCGCACATCACTTCATCGGGATTTATCGTCAACAAGGCCCTGACTAAAACCCTCATGGTGCATCACAATATCTACAACACCTGGGCCTGGTCGGGCGGGCATGCCGACGGGGAACGAGACTTGCTTCAAATTGCCATTAAAGAGGCGAAAGAAGAAACCGGGATTCGTTCCGTCACCCCGCTGAGCGAAGCGATCATGTCCATTGACATCCTCACAGTCCCCGGGCATTACAAACACGGCGAGTACGTCAGCACCCATCTGCATCTTTCAGCGGCTTATGTGTTGATCGGGGATGAGAATGAAGCATTAACCATCAAGTATGACGAGAACAGCGGTGTCAAATGGATCCCTCTAAAGGATATGGATGCAATGAGCAACGAGGCCGAGATTATCCCCGTCTACCACAAACTGGTTGAGAGGGCACGGGGAATATTGATATAGTAGAGACGGGTTTGAAACCCGTCTCTACTATTCTGTTCATCTCCAAGCGTCCCGGCGATAGCCTATGTTTGTCCTGAGGATTATAATGATATTTTGTGATACAATTGATTCGTAAGTAATTAACTTATAAGTTAATGGTGATCACGATGTTCATTGGAAGGGAATCTGAGCTGAATCTTCTGGAAAAGAAGTATTCTGACAATCGATTCAACCTCTTTATCGTTTATGGAAGACGGCGGGTTGGAAAGACAACGCTGCTGAAAAGATTCTGTGAAAACAAGGCGTCAATCTTTTTTGTTGGAGAAGAGAATAACGACAAGCTGTCGCTACAGGGTTTTTCGAAAGCTGTTTTCGAGCATTATCATCTCTCAACCACGCTCGATTCCTTTGGAGATTGGGAGAAGGCTTTTTCTTTTATCGCTGAAAAAGCAGTCGATCAACAACTGGTATTGGTTCTTGATGAATTTCCTTTTATTGCCCGAGCGAATCTTTCGTTAGCTTCGCTTTTACAGAATTTGATCGATCATAAGCTGAAAAAGACAAAACTCTTCTTGATTCTGTGTGGCTCATCAATGAGTTTTATGGAAAAGGAAGTCTTAAGTTATAAAAGTCCCCTTTACGGTAGAAGAACCGGTAGTATCTTAGTTAATCCCTTTGGTTTTTATAATTCGGCAAAATTCTTCCCAGAGTATTCAAAAAAAGAGTGTTTCAAATCTTATGCCATCCTGGGGGGGATGCCACAATATCTCGAAAGTTTTAATCCAAGACAGCCTTTAGCCGAAAACATCAAAGAACAACTCTTGAGAAAGGGCTCTCTTTTGTATAACGAGCCCCGTTTTTTTACCATGCAGGCGTTCAGAAATCCGGCTATTTACAATTCAATCATCGAAACAGTTGCGAATGGCTACACCCGATTGAACGAAATCGCATCAAAAATCGGTGAAAAACCGGATAAAACGGCAAAATACATGGCATCTCTGTTGGATCTGAAAATTATCGAACGCATTCAACCCGTTGGTCGTGCTAAAAAATCCAGGAAGAGCATTTACAGGATTAAGGACCATTTCTTCCGGTTCTATTACCGCTTTATCACAAAACACTATTCACTCCTTGAACAGGAGATGATCGACCATGTTTATCAGCGGTTCATTTCTCCGCGTTTAAATGACTTTTTTAGCCAGTCTTATGAGGAAGTTTGCCGGGAATATCTGATCCTTGAAAACAAGGCTTTGAAATTACCCTTTGTCTTCAATGAAATTGGAAGCTGGTGGGGAAATAATCCCGTTAAAAAACGGGAAGAAGAGATTGATATACTGGCCATTGATGACTATCAATGTATTGCAGGCGAATGTAAATGGCGAAACAAGAAGACTGGGTTGGATGTTTTTAAAAGGCTGGTCGAAAAAAGCCGATTGCTACCGTATAACAAAACCTATTTTTACCTGTTTTCCAAGAGTGGTTTTGAAGAGGATCTTTTGAAAGAGGCTTCTGTTAATGAGTGCTTGACACTTGTTGATTTTCAGGAAATGTAGTCTTTTTCCGGTTTAAGTCGCCACATTCGACATCCTTGAAACCCCGAATAGCAAACGTTCATTTTTGAATGAGAGGCATGCTGAAAAAACTACAAACCGGCAAGTATATAATCCGCATTAAAGAGAGCGGGGGGGGGGAAGACCCCCCCCCGTTGATTTAGCGCCATCTCTTCAGCTTGGGCAGCACTTCTTCCATCATTTCTCTCATCGGGAACCTGACAATTCTTGTCATATTTGATTTTGAAATCATTCGTATCGGTCTCTGATCTTCCGGGCCTCCCTTTTTATAAATTGACGCAGACTCCTTGGTTCGAGGACTTCCACCATATCCCCAAAACTCAATACCATTCCGGCTACCCAGTAATCAATTGGAAAATCAACTTCGACGATGAAGTATTCCTCTTCTCTTTTTGTGATGTTCTCTTCGAGAAAGAAATCTTTGTAATGTGAATAGGCTCTTTTATCATATTTTAGAACGATTCTTTCGGTTTCTTCTGATGTTTCGTACTCATAGCTTTCCGGTAACGTTTTGTAATTCGACTTTTCAAACCGTTCTTCAAGTATTTCAAGGGTAACGATACGTAAGATTTTGAAAAGTCTGTATTCCTTTTTCAAGAGACAGAAAGAGAAGAGATACCAGCTGGATCCTTTTACTATCAGTTTAAGAGGATGGATCTTTCTGTGCGTTATTTCACGGTAAGAACTGTGATAGGTTATTCTTAAACTTCGGGAATGGGTGATGGCATCGTTTATCGTGTTGACTTTGTTCTTAAACTTCTTGCTCATACCCCACCCGCTCATATCGAAGTAGATATTTGAATTATCAGTTGTCGATGTTGAGAGCTTGTGGGTTAAGTTGTCAATATCGCTATCATCTATAACCTTCCTCAGACCATTCAGGATTCCCAGAAGTGTGGAGGCTTCTCTGGAGATTAAAAACGATTTGTCAAGCTTATAGCACTCCACAAGTTCATAACCCCCTTCCTGCCCCTGATACGAGATGATGGGTAACCCAGCCCTTTCAAGGCTTTCAATGTCTCTGTAAATGGTCCTCTGGGAACATCCGAACCTATCTGCGAGTGACCTGGAGGTTACCCTTTCTTTTTGTAGGAACAGGAAAATGATACTGATCAATCTGTCTATCTTCATAA
>CAZVWW010000196.1:0-3544 GCA_964631265.1 uncultured Thermotogaceae bacterium | reverse complement strand
CCAAACCCTCGCCGCACCTCCCCCGGGGTGCGGCGCTAAAACACAGAAAACACCCCCCCGGGTGTTTACCTTATCAAGGGATCTGTAGCCGGAAGTTAAAGGGCGTTGGTGTTGTAGACTGAATTTAGAGGTGTGCGAGGATCTTATTCTTTCTTTTCCCCCTCCTCTTTTGCTTTTCGCTGTTTTTCCTTTTTGACGACCAGGGTATAGATCCAGAGGTCGATCACGACGCCGGCACCGGCGATGATAAAGCCCGTATAGGTTTCCGGGAAGACCACTTGATAGGTGAAGCCCAGGGCGATGATGATATCCCCGAGGGCGACGATCTTGTTGCCCTTGCTTTTGGCAAATTTGACACCGGCTGTCATGAGAAACCAGACGATGGGTATTGCGAATAACCAGTTCGGCATGTTGAATCGCTCCCGTTTACACGTGTATGGCCCAGCCCTGTGATTGTCTTGCGGCTTCCATGATACCTTCTGACAATGTCGGGTGGGCGTGGATGAGTTTGGCCAGGTCTTCCATGCTAATCTCCCGGTCTTTCGCCAGGAGCAGTTCGTGGATCAGGTCTGTGGCGTGTGCGCCGATGATAGAAGCACCCAGCAGCCGGCCGGTTTCCCTGTCGGTGATCAGTTTGATGAAACCGTCGATCTCTTCCACGGCTGTGGCCTTTCCGATGGCCTTGTACGGGAATTTGGAGATGGTGGCGTTATCGGGTGCGTCCTTTTCCATTAGTCCGAAACTGGCCACTTCGGGCTCAGTGTAGATGGCCCCCGGGATGATGGCCGGGTCAAGGCGTTTTTCTGTCTGGTTACCCGCGATATGCTCGACGGCAATCTCGGCCTCTTTTGATGCAACGTGTGCCAGCAGAGGGGAGGAGACAACATCACCGACGGCGTACAGGCTTTCCGAAGCTTCTCCGTTGATGATGGCGCGGTAATAGTCCCCCGTCTTCACAAAGTTGCCCTTTTCCATCTCAACACCGAGGCTCTCGAGTCCGATGTTTTCGGTATTGGGGATTCTGCCGACGGAGAGCAGGATCTGGTCGACCACGACCGTCTGTACTTCGCCTGCTTTATCCTCAAGGGTCACTTTCAAGCCCTCATCGGTCTTTTCATAACCGGTTGCCTTAGTCGACTTGTACAGGTTGATCTTTCTTCTCTTAAAGGTCTTTTCGAGTTCGGCACTCACATCCTTGTCCTCTGTCGGGATGATCTCATCGAGCATCTCCACCAGGTGAATCTCAACGCCGAATGTGCTGAAGACATGGGTGAACTCGCTGCCAATCGCCCCGCTGCCGAGGACAAGCATTCGTTTGGGCAGTGTTTCCATCATCAGCGCACCCGTGGAGTCGATGACATCCTCCCCGTCGATTTCGAAACCGGGGATAGCCCTGGGTCTTGAGCCGGTGGCCACAACGATGTGATCCGCTGTCAATTCCTGTTCGCCGTCGTTGATGGAAACGGTTTTTTGATCTTTCAGAGTCGCCGTTCCCTCGATATAATCCACCTTGTTTTTCTTCAACAGGAACTGCACGCCTTTGGAGACCTTTTTGGCCGCCACTCTTGATTTCTTGTTGACTTTCTTGTAGTCAAAACCGGAGAGGTCCGCTTTTATCCCCATCTTCTTGAGATCGCTGATCGCGTTGAACTTCTCCGCCTGTTTGATGAGCGCCTTTGACGGGATACACCCTATGTTGAGGCAGACGCCGCCCGGTTTGTCTTTTTCGATAACGCCGGCCTTGAGCCCAAGCTGCGCTGCTCTGATGGATCCCACATATCCGGCGGGTCCGCTGCCGATAAACAGAACATCATATTTTTCCATTTTATTCCCTCCTTCTTGATTTCTTCATCATTTGACGAAAACAGTCTTTTCATGCTTCTGTCTCAAATGATTTGCCAATAAAAAAAGACGGGATTACCCCGTCTTTTTTGTCTTTCAAAATCTATTATGAAAAACAGATTTTATTCAATGACCGTTACATTGGCAGCCTGAGGGCCCTTGTTGCCTTCCTGGACCTCAAATTCCACCTGCTGACCTTCTTCAAGGTTCTTGAAACCTTCAGAATTAATCGCTGAGTAATGAACGAATACGTCATCTCCGTCTTCTTTTGTGATAAATCCATAGCCTTTTTGAGTGTTGAACCACTTTACTGTTCCTTTTGTCATTTCTTTGTTCCTCCTAAAATTCTTTGCTTTTTTGCCTGCTTCATTGATACTCAATCATCCAACTTTTGTCCTTGTTACAGAACGCCGACTTAAAAGACCCGGGAAGTTTTCCAAGAAAACTTCAACGGTTACCTCTTAACCGACTACGCTAACGTTAGCAGCCTGCGGACCCTTTTCGCCTTCCTGGACCTCGAATTCGACTTCCTGTCCTTCGTCGAGGTTCTTAAAGCCTTCTTCGTTGATTGCGGAATAATGTACAAAGACATCGTTTCCGTCATCCTGTGTGATGAATCCGTAGCCCTTCTTGGTGTTAAACCACTTTACTGTACCTTTTGCCATTTCGTAAATCCTCCTAAATTTCTTCGCACCAAGTGCGTTTGATACCTTACTATACAATAAATCGACGGGCTTTGTCAAGCGGGGTAAACGACTCGTTAAGTATAAGCCTTCTTCCGGCTTCGTCTTATCTCAAGGCCGGCAAGCGTTAACGCCACGACCATGAACCCGGCTCCCATGGACTGCATAAGCGAGAGGCTCTCTTTGAGAAAGGCGATCGCAAAGATGGTTGAGAAGACCGGTTCTCCGACGAAGATCAGGACGGTGATGTTGTTGCCGAGTTTCTTCTGATACTTCAACTGGAGCACAACGGCGATAAGGGCTGGGAAGAGGGCCATGTAGACGGCCGATCCCATGATCATCACACTCGGTGTCCAGTCGCTGCCAATGCCGGCGATGGTGTTGATGAGGGCGGCGAGGATAAACTGGATGGTGATCAGGCTCATCTCATCGTATTTTTTGGAATATCTGGTGATCAGTATCATGTGCAGGGCAAAGAAGACGCCGCACAGGATATTCAGCAGGTCGCCCGCGTTGAGCCCTCTAATCCCGCCCGAGAGCAGATAGGAACCGACAACGGCGATGGGGAAGGCGAGCTTTTGGAGGCCGTTGACCTTTTCTTTCTCGATCAGAAAGGCAAAAAAAGGAACGATGACGATGTAGAGCGATGTCAAAAAGCCGCTTTTGGAAGCCGTTGTCAGCGTGATTCCCCATGTCTGGGTCAGATAAGCCGCCCCGAGCACAAGACCGAGCAGGATTCCCTCTTTGAAGACATGGCGTTTGGTGAAGAAGAGGGAGAAAAAGGCCGCCAGCCAGAAGCGCATGGCGTTGAAAACAAAGGGGGAGAAATCGGCCAGTACAAATTTCTGAAGCGGGAATGTCGTTCCCCACATCAGTGTTACCAGTATTAAGAATAATGCCGCTTTCATCTCTCACCTCTCAAAAGTGGATTTGCGTTTCACGGGAGATATAATAACACAAAAAGGGGGGGGTCAGGGGGACAGGTCCCTTGATTACGAATTCATAATCAAGGGACCTGT
>CAZVWW010000195.1:0-3593 GCA_964631265.1 uncultured Thermotogaceae bacterium | reverse complement strand
TCAGAGTTGCCTCAGCCGGAAATGCCGGAACCGGCGGCGGACCAAACGGCGATCTCTTCGTGATTGTGAGCGTCATGGTCCCGAAAGGAATTAAAAGAAGAGGCAAAGACCTCTACTCTGAAAAGGAGATCGATTATCTCCAGGCCATACTCGGCACAACGCTCGAGATTAATTCCGTTGAGGGTAAGATTAATCATAAGATAAAGGGCGGTGTTCAGCCCGGACAAACCATCAAACTGAAGGGAAAAGGTGTTCCCGACCTCAGAACCGGCATGCGTGGAGACCATTATGTTCAATTAAGGGTCAGCATCCCCGACAAGGTTTCAAGAAAAGAGAAAAAGATACTGAAAGACCTCGCAGATGTCCGTAATATCGAGGTTTAAAAAAAATTTACCAAATGGTCAAAAATACCCCTTGACTTTTTTTTACTAAATGGTAAAATTATAATGATTGGACTTGAATACAAACAGAAATGGAGGAAGAAAAAATGGCTGTAAAAAGAACCTTGAAACAAAAAGCGCAGGGGGCAGTAATTGGCCAGCTATTGGATCAGGCCATTAACTATGTTCATAAGAACCCGCTTAAAAATTTCGATAAACTCGTCCATACACTTGCGAAACTCGACAAGATGTTTCCGAATGCCAACCGGCAGTTCCAGAACTTTCTTGAATGGGTGGAATCCAATCCCGGCAGTAAGCAATGGTTTATAGAACTGCTCTCAAGAGACGTTGACCAGATCAAATCGTTCATGAGAAATATGTTTGTCAATGTCAGTCTGAACTGGATACAGACGAACGAGGAACTCCAGCGGCAGCACGGGATAGTGGCTCCATACGATGTCCTGATCAGCCCGACCATGAGATGTAATTTGAGGTGCCGGGGATGTTATGCCGGAGAGTACACACAGGATGATGACCTGTCGATGGAGACCATCAGAAGCATTGTGAAACAATCGAAGGACATCGGTACCCATTTCTTCACCATACTCGGCGGAGAACCCTTTGTCAGATTCTGGGAGATGGCTGAGATCTTCGAGGAGAACCCCGATTGTCTTTTCCAGGTCTTCACAAATGGAACGCTCGTCACCGATGAGGTGGCCGACAAGTTGAAAGAACTCAAGAACGTTGTCGTTGCATTCAGTGTCAACGGGGACAGAGAAGAGACAGATTACATGAGGGGAAAGGGCGTCTACGACAAGGTCCTGGCCTCCATGCAAAAGATGAAAGAGAGAAACCTTCTTTTTGGCATGTCCCTTGTTCTGACAAAACACAACTACGATCTGATGACCGATCCCCAGTTCTACCTTGATTGGCGCGACAAAGGGGTTATTTTCTCCTGGAACTTCCTGTACATGCCGGTGGGAACCAATCCCATCGAGGCTGCCAAGCTGATGCCCAGCCCCGAGCAACGCTACAAATACGGCGATTTCATCCAGCGGTTCAGAGATGAAAAACCAATCTACATCATGGACTTCTGGGCGGATGCCCCGTTTGTTCACGGATGTATTGCAGGCGGCAGACGGTATCTGCACATCAATCACAACGGGGATATCGAACCCTGCATATTTGCCCATTTTACAACGGACAACATAAAAGAGACCTCTCTGATCGATGCCTTGAAATCCCCGTTCTTCACAGATATAAGGGCGCATCAGCCGCATACGGATAATCTCCTCAGACCGTGCATGATCATCGACAATCCACAGGTTTTGAGAAACGTCGTTAAGAGAAACGGTGCCAAGCCCACCCATGAAGGGGCAGACATGATCATCAACGAACTGGCCCCAACGCTGGACGCGTATGCAAAGGATGCAGCCGAAACACTTGATCCCATATGGGAGAAAGAATGGCCAAAACGCATCAAGGATATGGAAGACCGCGGTGCCTCCTACGGGGAGGGAATGGACAGACTCAGCGGCAGAATCGGAAAAGAGGATCTGGACGAGCTGATCAACACCATCTCGGAAAACGATCCCGATTTCGCCAAACTCCTCCGGGAAAAGATCGAAACAGCACAGAAGGATTTTGCAGAGGCCGAGGGTTTGAATCAAAAATTCTTCGATGAGAAGGAAACGATCGTTTCGGAATAATCATTTGTTTAAGGCTTTTAAAAAATAGAGAAAAAGGGGGTGCTTTTGATAGGTATCTCCTTTTTTTAAATAGAAAACAGTAAGCCGGGAGGCGATAATATGAAAAAACTGATCGATCTGAGTTATGATATTAAGAATGAGATGCCTGTAAATCCTTATGACGATCCGGTGACATTATATCAGGACAAATTTCTTGAAAAAGACAGCTTCAACGGCTATAAGCTGCGAACCAGCATGCATGCCGGAACCCATATTGACGCACCGATGCATCTGACCGACAGCGACCGTTTTATAAACGATTACCCTCTCGATTGTTTTATCGGAACCGGTGTACTGCTTGACCTGCGCGGGAAAAATCCAATGACGTACCGGGAAGCCTTTTCTGAAAAAGTGAAAAAAGATGATATTATTCTTCTCCGCACAGATCATGCCAAAAACTTTGGTCAGGAGGCCTATTACAACGACTACCCGGTTATTGACAAATCACTGGCCACGTTCTTCATCGACAAAGGCGTCAAAATCGTTGGCATGGACACACCATCCCCCGATTACTTTCCATTCCAGATACATAAGACGCTCTTCGCCGAGGGAATCTTTATCATAGAGAATCTTCGGAATCTGCACCAGCTGGAGAGCGTCGTTCGTTTCGAGGTTATCGCCCTTCCCCTCAAAATAAAGGCCGAGGCCTCTGTTTTAAGAGTGGTTGCCCGGTACGAACTATAAAGTCTGAGGGTATTTATGATAAAATAAAGCAAACAAGGAACGATTTCGGAAGGAAATGTTGATATGTCAGAAACAGAATTAAAAGCAAGTCTGGGCAATTTGTTCTTTGACAATCTCGACCTCGTTCCACAGGCGTTGGGCATTGTGGATATGAAAGGTCGGGTTGTCTTTATAAACGACACCTTTGAAAAGCAATACAACTTATCATTAGAAGCAATTAAAGGGGAGAAAATCACAGAACTTCATTGCTCCTCATCCGGGCTCAAAATTGCGCTCAAAAAAATGCTTAACAAAATCCTTGACGATCAGTACGTCAATAGGCATATCGTGATTCATGTTGATAGCCGAAAGAGTGAGATTAACTGGGATCACTTAAAAGAAGATGAAGAGTCTATCGGAATTATATTTACAGTTGTTAAAGACTCAGCTGGGGTTTCAAACCGTAACAATCCTGAGATGCAAATGAGAGGTCCTGTTGAAGCGAGTGGTATAAAGGATAAGAACAAGGATATAGAAAAGCTCATCGAATCGAGGAGAAGACTCGAAAAACAGTATGAAATGACAGATGATCTCAACAAGCGTTTAATGAAATCCAATTTTGAACTGGGGTACACTAAAAAACTCCTCGAGCTGGTTCTGAAAAACGCCAAGGTGGGGATCTGGAAGTACAATTTCAAGACGAGGGTGAGCAAATACGACGAGACCTGCACCAACATATTTGGGTATGACCCTTCATATCCGGGAGCAACCATCCGATGGAAGGAAAGAGTTGTCGATGAAT
>CAZVWW010000194.1:1936-3638 GCA_964631265.1 uncultured Thermotogaceae bacterium | reverse complement strand
CTTAATTTTTCTTGATCTGAGCCATCCCCTTTATCTTCTCCACAGTTGTCTCATTCTCCTTCAGATACTTTTTCAACCCCTTGATCACATTCAACGGTGTTTCCGGATCCATCATGACACCGAATCCGATTCCGACCATGTCGGCTCCCGCCATGAGGTATTCCAGGGCGTCTTCGTGGTTGAGGATGCCGCCGGTGCCGAGTATGTTGAGCTCGGGGAACTTTTTGCGGACCGTGTAGACGTGATGGAGGGCGATGGGTTTGATGGCCGGGCCGGCCAGGCCGCCGTGGACTCTTTTCAGGACGGGTTTGCCGGTATTGATATCAATCTTTGTCCCTTTGGGACAGTTGATGAGAACGACACCGTCTGCCTTGCTGATAACGACCGCTTCTATCATCTCCATGAGGTTAGTATCCGGGCCGAATTTGATCAAGACGGGCTTCTTTGAAATGGATTTGATTTTCTTGACCGCGTGATAGATGTTTTCCGGTTTTTCCCCGATCATTTCTCTCTTTTTATCAATATTCGGGCAGGAGAGGTTGATTTCTATAATCGATATCCGGGTATCGTTTAGCCCGTTAATCATCCAGATGAGTTCATCGAGATAGTTGGAGGCGATGCTGGTTATGATGGGAGTCCCGGTTTTCTCAAGGAAGGGAAGGGTGTTTTCTTTGTAATCTTTGAAGCCGTTGTTTTGAAGACCGATGGAGTTGATGATGCCGCCGTAGACATCCACAATCCTTGGCGGGGGATTACCGTCCAGTGGATTTTTTGTCACTGTTTTTGAGGTGAATGCACCGAGCCGTTGGAGGTCTATATGTTCGCTGAGTTCCTCACCGTTTCCACCCGGTCCTGATGCCACTGTGACGGGATTGTCGAACTCAATGCCGCAAAAGGATGTTGTCATCATCTTCATACGATTATCACCATTCCAAAAGTAACTCTTTTGAGTTAAAAAGCGTACCATCGCGGCAGACCATCTTGATTCCGTCCCGGGTTTTAACGGGGCATCCTTTACACATACCGATACCGCATCCCATCCTCTCATCCAGGGACAGGAATATCTCTCCGGCAAATGCCACTTTTTCAACAATCGCTTTGTGCATTTGCAGGCTGCCGCATGAGATAATGGTCAACTGCTCTTTTTTTTCGGGCTTTAGACCGTCGAGATATTTCCTGAGATGATCCACGACGGTTTCTCCGGTCTCCTCTTCTACAATAATATCATAATCTTTGAGGATTTTATTGATTGCCTTTGTTTTAAATCCCAGTATGAGTTTCCGGGCTCTGTTTTTATAGACTTTGGAAAAGTGAATAACAGGGGCTCCGCCGCATCCTCCGCCGATTAGTATCACTTTTTTTTCTTTCGGAATCGTCTCTATAAAAGGATTGCCATAAGGTCCCCGGCAGAAGAATTCCTCCCCTGCTTTTGCCTCTTTAAGGTAATTGGTGAAGCGTCCCACGATACGTATCAGCATCTTAAAGCTGTCTTTTGATGATTCGATAACAGAGAAGGGTTTTGGGAGCAAGGGTTCTGTCCGGTTCTTGAGCATAAGAAACTGTCCCGGCAATATTGTCAGTGGTCTTTCTGTCTTAAAGTCGGCGATCATGTATTCGCCATTGACCTTCTTCTTTTTCAAGATGATTTTTGTCATTTTCTCCTCCCGAAGGTTTTCAAGCTATTCTATTTTATCAGAAAAAG
>CAZVWW010000194.1:0-1836 GCA_964631265.1 uncultured Thermotogaceae bacterium | reverse complement strand
CTTCTGGTATAATCAGTATTGCAAGAAAGAGGAGCGAAAAAATGAAGAATCCCGGGATCAAAAAAAGCATGTTTCTTTTATTACTGATAACGATTTGTACGGCCTCGGCTCTTCCTGGTTCTGTTATAAACAAATGGTTTCCGAATGAGATGCTTTACATGGCCGGGCCTGAAGTTTCTGTCAGAGGATTGGATGGGCAATACAAGCTTTCGATAATAAATCGGTTTTTGGTCGATACACCCTTCAATTATACTGTTGATGACCCGGTTATAGCGGGATTGATGCAAACAGAATCGTCGTTTATTCTGCATTCGGTCTCTTCGGCAGATGCGTTGGGGCCTTTTCAGATGAAACCGTTTTTTGCTGACGAGATCGGTGTTCTAAATCCCTTTAATCCCTATGCAGATAAGAAGGTCAAAGAAAAACTCGCTATCTATGAGAAAGAACTTGGGAATATGGATCTGGCTTTGGGGGCTTATCGAATCGGGTTTTATGGTGTGAAGAAGATGATAAATGATGGTAAAAATCCTTTGAATGACAGCCGAATCAGTGATTATGTGAATAAAAACGCAGAATATAAACGTCAATACGTTAGTGGTTCAAAGGTGAGGTTCAAGGATTATATCTGGTCTAATCTTTTTTACAGTATCGGAGAAGAAAGATCAGCCGGGATAACGGTAGTGGTTCCGGAATTTTTTTTAGGATCTGTTGCCTGTGGTATTGAGTATGCACCAACAGATTTGCCTGTTGATAATTCGCCCTTGTCTATTTCTCTGTCACAGGACATTGTGCTCACGCCTTTTATGAATCTTTATGCTGCTTACAAAGATGGTTTTCTTTTCGGGGTTTCCTTAAAATCAGGAGACTGGAGTGATAAGGCGTTCATCGTTTATGATCTGTCCGGAGAGGACCTTTTCTGGATGGGAATAAACCGCTTTGATTGGTTTTCCCTGGAATACGGATTTTCAAAGGATTCGGTCTTTGTAAACTCTGGTTTCGAGATTAATAACCGCGTCAAACTCAGAGGGCTTTTAAAATACAAGGATTTTACGTTTATACCGGGGATTGAATTTGTCCTCATTTTGTGATTAGATAACAGAGGTGAAAAAAATAAAAGAAGAAGCATTAGTTCAAAGAGGCGGCGGTAACAAGGAGATTGTTGTTTTAAAAAAGGTAAGACCAGAGGCCTGCGGACACTGTCATGCAAAGGCCGTTTGCGGCGTTAAAAAAGAGTTTGAATTCCATGCGGTCAACAATACCGGTGAAAAGGTCAGTGAAGGAGAACGGGTTTGGATCGAGCTGCCCGATATATCCCTTTCGAAGCTCTCATTTCTGGTTTACGGTTTTCCGGTCATTGTGTTGGTTGCAACTTTACTGTTGGCCATCGAAGTATTTTCTTTTAGTGAATTATCGTCACTCTTAATGGCTGCTGTTTTCTTTTTTTTGTCTTTTCTCGTCCTCAGACTTTATGATAAAAGGGTTGTATCAAAAAAAAAGGAATACAGGCCAAAAGTACTTAGAAAGATATAAAAGAGTATCTATCAGTTATTCAACGACAACATCATTGTTTGATTATCTATGGGAGGGGAATTTTTTGAGACTTTTTGATCGGTTAAAAAACGGATTATTCGGAGGAGATTCTACAGGTCGCATCACTTCGAGAAGCGTCATCATGACCTTTATTTTATTGTTGATTGTATCGTTATCGGGATTCAGCTTTAAAATTGGTATGCTTGAAATAAGGGGTAATTACACGATTTCAAATGAAGAGATCATGTCGGTGATAGACAATTGCCGCGAAGGAAATGATGTGAACTATTCCCAAATAGAAAAAGA
>CAZVWW010000193.1:0-3660 GCA_964631265.1 uncultured Thermotogaceae bacterium | reverse complement strand
TTTGAAGAGGTCCTCCCTCACCGTATAGCTCAGACATCTTTGTGGCACTCTTTCTCGAGGGAACGGCTCCATTGGCATTTGTCATATGCAGAATCTCTTCGGGTCTTAAGATATACTGCAGGAACAACCAGGCTGCATAAGGGTGTTCGGATTTCGTTGTTATACCCCAGCACCAGGACCCCATACCGGTTGCCTGTCCGCCAAATTTAGAATCTTTGGGTCCTAATTTCGGCATTGGAATAATGACTGCGTCGTCGCCAAGTTGCTCTTTCGCTCTGTTGTAATACCAGTGTCCAACCCAGGCCAGTGCTGCATCCCCTTCAACCAACGCCGCATCATTGGTCGGGTTTGTATTGACATAGCCCTTTTCAACCAAAGTCTGCAGCCATTTCATTCCTTCAACGGCTTCTTCACCGTTTAAAACACCTTCTGCAGACATAAAGTCACTTCTGTCAATCATATCGCCTCCAAAGGCCTGAACAATCGGTGAAAAGCCATAAGCATACCATTCTCCGGTATAAGACAGCATCAGGTCAAGGGGATATTTCAATTCGGGAAGCTCTTTCAGTTTTGCCAGTATATCCATAAATTCTTCCCGGGTCCATGCATCTTCCACGGACTGCGGGATCCTTGCGCCTACTTTCTCCAGCATTGCTTTGTTTCCGTAGATCCCTAACCCGGAATCAAAGGTACCAAGGGCGTACAATTTCCCATCGTAAGTCCCCTGATTCACAATTGATGGCAGCAGATCATTCTTCAAATGCTGTGACACATATTTATCGAGCGGTCTCAAGAAGCCCGACCAGGCATAATTAGTCATATAGGGACCATCCAGATCAAGTAAATCAGGTAGATCATCCGCCATGGCAGCTGCCTGAACCTGCTGGTTATAGGAACCTTCCGGTAACTGTACCGCATTAACATGTACGAGGTCCTGCATCTCGTTAAAACTCTTTACCTGGCTTCTAAGGACTTCTCTTTCATCACCTCTGCCCGAATGGAACCATAAATCAATAGAAACCGTTGCGGCCAATAGCATGCTTGCACAGATTATTAAAACTGTTAGAAAAAATAGTTTTCTCATACAAAAAACCTCCTTTGGTTTTTCCCGTTTAAGGGAGTTAAAAGATTTCTAAGGACTTCTCTTGCTTTAATATATTGAGTCTTTCGTTTTCGTTTTTGTTTTGATCAGAAGTGATGATCTTCTCCCGTCCCTGCCATTCGTTGATGAGTATCAGCGAGCGCTTAAAGAATTTGGAAGAACTGGCCAGAATAAAGATCTCTGCGTTGGTTGAATAGAGCTCCTTGTTAATCCTGGCCTCGATATTACTCGTCGAATATATTCCTTTCTCATCCAGCCCGTTAACGCCCAAAAAGATCCGATTCACATTGTACTTCGTCAACAACGGGCTCATATCCAGATCAAGAAAATTCAGTGATTTTTTGTAAAACATCCCTCCAAGGACGATGAGACGGATATCGCCGTATTGAACAATCTCATTGATGACATATAATGAATTTGTCACAACCGTTATATTCAAAGGGGGGGCCTTGACCAGTTCTTCAACGAAAAAGAGTGTCGAACTGCCCGCATCCACAAATATGACATCGTTTTTATCAACAAAGGAAATGGCCTTTTTTCCGATTTCCCTCTTTTCTTCCTTGTCAACGGCAATCTGCTCCTGAAATCTCGGGTCGAAAAGCTCCGGTTTCATCTTAATCGCCCCGCCGTGAACCCTCTTTAACAATTGTTCTGCCTCCAGGCGCTTTAAATCAGAACGAATTGTCACCTCTGATACATGTAGTTGCTCAGACAGCTCTTTTGATGTTACTTTTCCATTTACTTTTAAAAGATTCATTATCTTATTCTTTCGTTCTTCTAAAAGCATCATCACACTCCCCATCATCATTAAGATTATCACATCATGACTTCACAAACAAACCCGAAGAAAGTTGATGAAAGTTGTTTATTTCCGATTATTTGGTTTTAGATTATTCTTTCTTTCGGAATCATAGATTTTCGTAAGAACATGAAAGTTTAAGAAAGGAACTTCCCCTTTATAACTGAAAGCGGCGGCAGAGGTGAATCCGAACCGATGGATTGAAGCCTGTAGGCGGCAACAGCACTGCCCCATTCTGCCGCGGTAAATATATCATCACCTTCGAGAAGGGCCATATAAACGCCTGACCAAAAACCATCACCGGCCCCTGTGGTATCCATAATGGTGGTGCTCAGAGGTTCAACCTCTTTAACGCGCTGACCGTCTGAAACGAGGGCCCCGTCTTTGCCAAGCGTTAGAATGACATTTTTAACCCCGTAATCGTGAAATGTACGCAGATATCCTTCACTGGATTTTTTTCCGAAGATGTGAAAGGCATCATCATCGGAAGGTTTGCATAGAAAAGTTTTCTCGAATACTTTTGAGAGTGTTTCTAAATGATCTTCGTTGTGTTCCCACAGTATCCGTCGATAGTTCGGGTCAAAGCAGATTCTGATTTTCTTCTCTGTGGTTTTTTCGATCATCTTTAAAACAGTATCTCTTGCCGGTTGTCTCGTTAAAGGCCAGGTACTGATATGAAAAAAATCCACATCATCAAGCAGTTGCACGAAATTGTCCGGATACTCAATAAAATGATCCGCTCCTCTGACTGGATGAAAGGTGGGATTCCCCTTCGATTTTGAGATGAAAACAAGCGAGGTGGCATTTCGCTTGTCGATCTGAACATTCGTAGTATCAATTCGGCGTCTTTGAAGATTTGAAAGCAGAAAATGCCCAAAGGGGTCATCACCAATCCTGGAGATAAGCAGAGGGAAAACGCCAAAATCCTCTAAATTTGAGGCGATATTTTCCGGGGATCCACCGGCATGTCTTGAAAAACGCTCAACACTTTCGAGATTTTCGGTATATTCCTCTGAAAGGAAATCGATTAAGGCCTCTCCGGCAATCATGACTTTATGCATTCGTTTCATCCTCCATGGTTGAGATTATTGACTTTGCAACATGGTCCGATATACCCGCTTCGAAAGGATAAGGGAGAATTTTCTCATCGTTTATCACATCAGGGGGTAAAAAATCAGCGATGGCCTGTGAGGCCGCAATCTTCATTCTGTCAGTTATCTGTTTCCTCATTGTCAGAGCTGCTTTCAATATCCCCGGAAAAGCGAGAACATTGTTGACCTGGTTGGGGAAATCCGAACGACCGGTTCCGATAATCCTGGCACCTGCTTTTTTGGCCAGGTCGGGCATTATTTCAGGAACAGGATTGGCCATTGCAAAGACAATCGGATCGACATTCATTGTATGAATCATCTTCTCAGTGACAATACCCGGTGCTGAAACGCCGATAAAGATATCCGCTCCAACGAGGATCCGATCGAGAGGACCCTCGAGATTGTCGGGATTTGTCATTTGCGCAATCTTATGCTGCTCCTCATTTATCCAGCCGTTTTCATTGGATAAAGCCCCGTTTTTATCGCAGAGGATAATCTGTTGACAGCCGTATTCCAGTAACAGTTTTGCTATTGCCGTTCCGGCAGCACCGGCTCCGTTGACGACAATCTTTAAATCAGAGGGCTTTTTCTTGACCTGTTTAAGAGAATTGATAATAGCGGCCAGTACAACAACAGCCGTTCCATGTTGATCATCGTGGAAAACGGGG
>CAZVWW010000192.1:0-3678 GCA_964631265.1 uncultured Thermotogaceae bacterium | reverse complement strand
AAAAAGCTTGACATAACCGGATGCATATGTTATACTTCCGTTCGATGACCGATAGTCATTTTTGATACCAATGGAGACGAGCATGGATAATAAAACCAAAAAGGCAAAGAAGATAATCGACGCAGCTGAGACGCTGTTTTTTGAAAAAGGATACGATAAGACCTCAATGTCCGGGATAGCACAGGAGGCCATGGTGGCCAAGGGGACGTTATACCTTTACTTCCAGAACAAGCGTGAACTCTATTACGCCGTTGGAAAAAGGGCGCTCGATGTCCTCATCGCAATGTTCCAAAAATCCAGTGCCGCGTGTCATAACGGACTTGAAAAAATCATTGCCTTCGGAAGGGCTTTTGCCGAGTATCAGCGGATATATCCGGAGTATTATGATTTTATTATCGATTATCAGGGCGAAAAGATAAAGCTCAAAAAGGCCGGAAAAGAGTTAAAACACACATTTGAGGACAGTCATAAACTCTTTTCAATGCTGATAGAGGTTGTACGTGAAGGCCAAAAAGACGGCTCGATATTACTGAAGATGGCGCCCGAACTCCTGGCCGGTATCTTGTGGTGTCAGACCAACGGGATCGTGCAATTGGCCGATTTACGTGAGCCCTTTTTCATGCAGTATTCGAAAGACCTGAATGCCGAAAACCTGGTCGAGAGCTATCTCAAATTGAATGAGCAGATAATGAAAAACGGGATCTGTTGATTTTTTTTATTTTGTAATGACCGTTAGTCACAACAAGAATAAGGAGGAATTCATGTGCGAAGAATAGCAGTGACAGGAATGGGAACGATCAATTCAATTGCCAATAATTGCGCCGAATTAAAAGACGCACTCTATAAAATGAAGAACGGTGTGGATTTCATCAAACAGTTTGACACATCCGATCACGAGATCAAGATAGCGGCAGAGGTCAAGGACTTCGAACCAAAAGACCATCTCCCGAGAAAACTCGCCAAGCGATATGACCGCTTCCTTCAATTTGCCATTGTAGCCGCAAGAGAAGCATTGGAAGACTCCGGCCTCAACGGGCTCGAAGAAACGGGTTGGAAAGAAAACACAGCCGTCACCGTCTCATCGGGAATTGGCGGTTTCAAGACGCTTCATAAAGAGTATCAGCATCTGTTTCAAAAAGGGCCTTCATCTGTTCGTCCTTTTTTAATCCCGATGATGATAGCGGATATGGCCTCCGGCGCTGTGGCACTGGATCTGTCTCTAAAGGGCCCCAATTTTTCAACCATGAGTGCCTGTGCCTCATCACTGCACGCCATCGTCCTTTCAACCATGATGATCCGGCACGGATACATTGACATCGCCCTTACCGGGGGCAGCGAAGCGGTCATCGATCCCATGCCGGTGGCGGCTTTCGGCAATATGACAGCCCTCTCACCTGAGAGCGAGCATCCGGATAAGGCATGCCGCCCATTCGACCGGGATAGAAACGGTTTTATCATGGGAGAGGGATCAGGCGTTCTTGTCCTTGAGGCGGAAGAGCATGCCAAAAAACGCGGTGCAAAGATATACGGATATATAGACGGCTTCGGGATGACCGAAGATGCTTATCATATCAGTCAGACCGACCCCGAAGGAAAAGGAGCGGTCCGGGCCATGAAACAGGCGATAGAGATGGCGGGTATCAAGCAGGAAGACGTTGATCTTGTAAACTGCCATGCAACCAGCACGCCGGTGGGTGATAAGTCGGAGATCCTGGCCTTGAAACAAGTGTTCGGAGAGAGTGTGAAGGACCTGACGATACAGTCCACTAAAGCCCTCATGGGACATACACTCGGTGCTGCCGGCGGCAATGAACTCATCTCGGCCATTATACAGACCAACAACAGTTTTGTACACGGCATGCCGAACCTTGAGAACCCCGATGATTGTTGCACGGGACTTGACCTTGAAAAAGACACCGTGGAAAAGCCTGTTCACAACGTTCTTAAAAACGCCTTCGGTTTTGGAGGCCACAACGCATCAGTTTTTTTCAGCAAAGGATAATGGAGGAAAGATGAAAGGCATAAAGACAAGGGTCACCCAATTGCTCAACATAAAATATCCCCTGATCGAAGGGGGGATGGCATGGGTCGGTACGGCCGGACTGGCTGCTGCGATTAGTGAAGCGGGCGGTCTTGGAACCATCGGCTCAGGTGCAATGACCCCCGACATTCTCAAGGGGGAGCTTTCAAAGATGAAAGAGCTCACGGATAAGAATTTTGCCGTTAATATCATGCTACTCAATCCGTATGTTGACGAACTGATTGATCTCTGTGTACAAGAGCAGGTTCAAACCATCATATTCGGGGCCGGAAACCCGGACAAACACGTCGCCAGATTGAAAGACAACGGAATGATTGTCATGGCGGTCGTTGCATCCGGAAGACTTGCCAAGCGGCTTGAGCAGAGCGGTGTGGATGCCGTGATAGGAGAGGGAATGGAATGCGGGGGCCATATCGGCTCGCTGACCACCATGACAATTATCCCCCATCTGGCAAGAACCGTCAAAATCCCGGTCATAGCAGCAGGAGGCATTGCAACGCCCGAACAGGTCAGGGCCTCATTTGTCCTGGGGGCAGAGGCCGTACAGGTTGGAACCCGGTTTATCGCCTCAAACGAATGTGAAGCGCATGAAAACTACAAAAATAGCATTATCAAGGCCAGGATAAGGGATACCATCGTAACGGGTTTAAAACTCGGACATCCGGCCCGATCGTTGAAGACAAAATTTACACGTAATCTGACAAAGCTGGAGACCCAGTCGCCTGAAGAGGCCGAACGGATGCTGACAGGCAGTCTGAAAAACGCCTTCAAATACGGAAGAAAAGAGGACGGTGTCTTCATGGCCGGGCAATCAGTTGGTTTTATCGATGAGATTGTCGATGTGGAAAAGATCATCGAGGACCTCTTCTCAGGTTTCAGCAGCCAAAAGGACCATTATGAACCGAATATGACAGAGGTGATTTCATGAAGGCATTTGTGTTCCCTGGACAGGGGTCGCAAAAAAAGGGCATGGGCCGCTCTTTGATCGAGAAAAATCCGGGATACAAAGACTATTACAGGAAGGCCTCGGATGTAATCGGAGAAGACCTTTTCAAGATCATTAACGATGACAATGATGACAGACTCAATATAACCCAGTTTACCCAGCCAGCCATACTAACCACCGGCATAATTGCAGATGATTATCTAAAAAAACATTCCGAACTTGTCCCGGACGCAGTGGCAGGGCATTCCCTCGGAGAATGGACAGCTCTTGTCTCAGCCGGCACGATTGATTTCGAAGATGCCGTCCGTCTCGTTCACCTGAGAGGGCGTTTCATGAGTGAGGCATGTCCTCCCGGAAAAGGTGGTATGACAGCTGTGATGGGTCTGGAAGAAGAAAAACTCGAAGAAATATTAGCAGAGTACACCGGCATATCCATCGCCAATTTTAACTCACCCGGACAGATTGTAATAAGCGGTGATCTCACCCATTTCGACGAAGTGGAAGAAAAGATCAAACAGGCAGGCGCCAAAATGGTTGTCAGGCTCGAGGTGAGCGGACCCTTTCATTCAGAACTGATTCACCCCGCAGCTGACAGACTAAAGAAAGAACTCGAAGGTGTTGCCTTTAGACAACCGGAGGTCCCCGTTTATCAGAATGTGGATGGTATGCCGCACAAAGATATCCATGAAAT
>CAZVWW010000191.1:0-3694 GCA_964631265.1 uncultured Thermotogaceae bacterium | reverse complement strand
ATAATATTGGGCTCGGGGCTATCCGGTATAGCGGATGAGCTCTCCGAAAAGATAAATTTCAACTACGAAGAGATTCCGGATTTCCCCGTTTCAACTGCACCCGGGCACAAGGGTGAGTTGATATTCGGAAAACTGGGAAAGAACAACGTCGTTCTTATGAATGGACGTTTCCACTATTACGAAGGCTATGATATGAAGACGTTGACATTCCCCATCCGGGTGATGCAATTACTGGGAATAGAGTATCTCTTTATTACAAATGCTGCCGGTGGTATGAATCCGGATTTCGAGCTGGGCGTTCCGATGCTTATAACCGACCATATCAACATGATGGGGGATAATCCATTAATTGGTCAGAATATTGATGAATGGGGCCCAAGATTTCCGGACATGTCCGACACATACACCGGTGAGCTCAGGAAGCAGGCGGTCGAAGTTGCAAGAGAGCTTGGAACGCCACTCTATGAAGGGGTTTATGTGGCGGTAACAGGGCCCAATTTTGAAGGACCGGCTGAATTGAAGATGTTCAGACATATGGGCGGGGACGCCATTGGCATGTCAAGCGTTCCGGAAGCCATAACGGCATCACATGGCGGGATTAAGGTTCTCGGCATGTCAGCCATCACCGACAAGGCGGTTGGAGAAGAATTACAGCCATTGACAGGAGAGGAAGTTCTCGAGGTTGCCAAAAGAGCCGGAGAAAAGATGGCAGCCATTATCACAACTCTCTGTGACAGGCTATAACCCTTCAATAATCGACGATGGATATCGTTCAAGCTATCAGTACAGGAATCATACAAGGTGCCACCGAGTTTTTACCGGTATCAAGCTCGGGGCACCTTTTTTTGGCGAGAAATCTCTTTGGACTGAACTTCGGGACTGCGTATGTTATCCTGCTTCACGCCGGTACATTAATCGCCGTTTTTGCCTTCCTCTGGAAGGAAATTCTGAATATCCTCAAGGCGATGTTCAAGGGGAGTCTGGATGCCTGGAAGCTCGTCTTTGCGCTCATAGCCGGAACCGTTCCGGCAGCAGTCCTTGGTGTAACAATAGAGGATTTCCTGGAAAAGAGCCTTACGGGAAACATCACCATCGGAATAAGCCTGTTATTAACCGGTGCGTTGCTATTCTTTTCTGATGGTTTCAAGAGCGAAAAGCATTCGATAAACGATATCGGTATCAAACTGGCCTTCATCATCGGCTTATTTCAAGCAGCGGCCATTGTTCCGGGCATATCAAGAAGCGGTATGACCCTCTTCGGGGCATTAATGCTGGGAGTCAAACGCGAGGATGCCTTCCGTTTTTCCTTTCTCCTGTCAATCCCCGTGATTCTGGGAGGGACTCTTCTGGATATCAGTGATATCACGGGGGTAGAGAACGGCCTGTGGGGATTTCTATTCGCCATTGCAGTGGGTTTTGTCTCCCTGTGGATCCTGAGAATCCTGACCCGCGCCAAAAAGCTCAAGTATTTCGCCTTTTACTGCTGGTTGGCCGGTATCCTGTCAATCTTTATTTTATAATCCTTAAGAAGCACCCATCAAGAGAATACGCCTTTACAACACACAATAAACCAACTCACTGTTGACATCCATAACAGCGGTTGGTTATTTTTTTACCCGCTTGAACAAAATCCCTACCGTTGACATTTTATAAATTTCGTGTATAATACTTAATATAGGGGATACATATCAAATTGTAATGATATTTCAAGCTTTATAGTAATTCTGCATTATATTCGCTGCAAAGTCCTCCTAATCGGTCAAAATCGTCAAAAATCGGATTTTATGGAGAATGAATTGTGCCAAAGGATAACATCTTAGCGATCGGCGGGTTCCCTTTAAAACCATCTGGAGATAGTTGTATAGATCAGTTCATCAGAACGCACGATTCATTTTTAGTTGCGGTCGATGGCGGATTGAAAGTCTTTTATCGTTTGAACGTTCTCCCTGATATCTTAATCGGTGATCTGGATTCATTGAACCGGGAAGCATTGAACTGGTATTTGAAACACAGCAGGAGATTACTCCTCTTCCAAAAAGACAAAGATTTTCTTGACATGGAAGCAGTCCTGGACCTGGCAAAGAATGAGCGGATAAAAAGAGTGCGCTTTTTTGGGGTCTTTGGAGGAAGAATGGATCAGTCATTCGCTTGTTATTCCTTTCTTGAAAAAAGTCATCATTTCGGAATAGAGCTAACGATACATGATAACAATGAGACAATGGGGTTGATAAAGGGTCCCGGCATCAGACAATTTGAGACAGCACCGGGAAGAAACTGGTCTTTTTTACCGTTAGATAAGAAAGTGACCGGCTTAACCCTGAAAGGTTTCCAGTATAATATTGACAATGAAGAACTATTAAGAGCAGAAACAAGAGCCATTAGTAATCAATCTGCTGAGCAGGTCGTAAACGTTAAATTGAAAAGTGGAACAATCATATATTTTAACAATTCGGGGAGGAGTTTTTATGTGGAGTGTCGAAAACCTTTCGAGAAAGAAAGTGAGTGAGTTAAAAAGACTTGCTAAAAACAAGGATATACGGGGTTATTACAAAATGAGGAAAAAAGAGCTTGTCCAAGCCCTTTCGACTGAATTTATTAACGAGGTCGATCCAACCTCTATGGAAAAGATTCGTTTACTGCTCAATTCAAATCCGAGGATATTTGAACTGAGAAGAATCGCCAAGAAAATGGGGATCACCTTTAAAAGAAACATGAAAAAGGACGAATTAATGGAGCGGATCAATCGTTCTCTTGTCCGTCATGAGAAGAATGTGCAGCATTCAAATTCATCACAGACCACGGGCAGTTCAAGTGATCAGAAGATAGAGCCGGGGCCTCCGATGATCCCGGATTTACCAAAATCCTACAACACAGACAAGTTAGTCGGTCTTCCGGTTAACCCCAGCTGGGTGCATTTTTATTGGGATTATTCTGATCAGACCCTAGAACTGATTAAACGCCTGGAGAAAAGGGGGCAATCACTTCTTTTACGCATCTATGATATAACGTTCATCGATTTTGACGGAACCAATGCGCATCAGGTATGGGAATATGATATTGGCAACGGAAACACAAAAAAATACTATGCAAATGTTAACTCCCCGAATGCAACGTATATTTCTGAGATTGGCTATCTGAATGATGACGGGGAATTCATCACCATTCTCAGGAGTAATAGTGTTCATACGCCGCCAAACGCCTTCTCCCAGAAGAAAGAGGAGCGTTGGCTTGATCTGAGCTCCGGTTACAGATTCTCTGAGCCGGCTAAAGGCATACTGGCAAAACCGGTCTTAAAGGGCGTTGGGAAATCCTCATTCTTCCCGCATGAATTTAAGGAACGCCGGATCACATCAGGCGGCGGATCGTTTTTCTCCATGATGAGAAAAGGTAATTCCGGAGGTGTTGAATAATGTCAAAAGGCTTCTTTTCACTCGTACTGCACGCACACCTACCCTATATACGCCACCCCAACTATGAGGAGTTTATGGAGGAAAAGTGGTTGTTTGAAGCGATCAGTGAGACCTATATACCGTTGTTGAGAGCGTTTGAATCGCTTGAAAATGATAACGTCCATTTTGCGGTTACGATGTCCATCACCCCGCCGTTGATGGAGATGCTGGATTCAAAGGACCTTCAGGACAAGTACATTCGTCATCTTGAGGGTCTGATCGAGTTGTCCGGAAAAGAGATTGAA
>CAZVWW010000190.1:0-3712 GCA_964631265.1 uncultured Thermotogaceae bacterium | reverse complement strand
TCCTGTTTATCCAAGCGTCAATTTTTGAGCTCTCTTGCGGTGTGGATTGAAGGACGGCTGAGACAAGTTCCTTTTTGTTGTCTTCCATTATGCCGGAGAATTCCTGCTTAATGCTGTCAAAAAACCATAAATCAAGGACTACAACAAGGGTGAGCAATACGATAAACATGGCAATTTTTTTCTTTGTAAACAAAGTCTACACCTCCATAACTCGAAAAAGAGCGGGCTGAAAACGCCCGCTCCAAATCCGGAAAATGATGTTATTCCGAGCCTATCTCCTTCGTCCACTTTTCTACAAGGCGCTCTCTGTTGGCAGCATCCCATACAAGGTCCTGTTCAACCGTTTTAAGATTGCTGATGTCGATAGCAATATCATCCTGCGGTGCGATCTTTGAAACAGGAACAACATACCAGCTTGCGAATATTCTCTGCGCTTCTTCACTGAGAATGAAGTTATAGAGTTTTTTTGCGTTGACCGCATCAGGGCCGCCTTTTACAAGAGACATTGAAGCAATCTCGAATCCGGTTCCCTCTTCGGGAACTGTGATCTCAATCGGTGCGCCATTTGCCTTTAATCTGACAAGATCATGGGCATAACCGATTGCGAAAGGAATCTCTCCGATTGCACAGCTCTTACCACCGGCAGAACCGGATCTTGTGTACTGTTCCACACTGTCATCGAGATGTTTGAGGAACATGAAAGCGATTTCCTCATCGCCCTGAAACAGGTCGATGACATTGGTCATCACGTTGTAGGCCGTTCCAGATGTGTTGGGATTTGCGACTCTGATTTTGTCTGCATATCGTGAGTCGATAATGTCAAACCAGCCTCTTGGGGCCTCAAGTCCTAACTCCTCGGCTCTTTCGATATTGGTTGCAAAAGCAAGGGGTCCGATATAAAGACCAATCCAGTAATTCTCCGGATCTCTGTATTTCTGCGGTGTATTCTTTGCCATCGGGGAAAGGTACGGTGTGGTAAGTCCTTTCTGTTTTGCTTCAATATGTCCGAGACCAACACCACCGGCCCAGATGGAGGCCTGCGGGTTTGCCTGCTCGGCCTCAAGCCTTGCAACCGTTTCACCCGTTGACAGCCTGACCCATTCAACCTGGATACCCGTTTCCTCTTCAAATCTGTCGAACAACTCCTTTGCGAGTGGTTCTTCAAAAGTTGTGTAGGCATTAACAACTTCAGCACCAAACATGACTGAGACACTGACCAGCGCGATCAGCAACAACACAAAAAATCTTTTCATAATAAATCCTCCCTTCGAGATTAAGAAAAGCTTTCATCATACTCAGAATAAAAGCTTTTCAATGCCATACGATTCTGTTTGACAATTTTCGAAAATAAAAAAATCTTAAGATTCTCTCCCTTAAATTTTACCATAAAAACACTTCATAAAAAAAGATTTTTTTGATGAATTCGTCTTATAATTAACTAATAAAAAGGAGTCTAATATGCCAAATATAAATCAAAAACAGAGAAAACAGAATTTTTATATTAAGGGAATGACATGTGCCACATGTGCCAATCATGTTGAAAAAGCCCTTGAGAAGATTGAAAATGTTAAAAATGTGTCAGTTAATCTGGCAACTGAATCGGCCTATGTCATCAGTCAGAAAGATATTCCGTTTGAAACGATACAAAAAGCAGTATCCAATTCAGGATACAAGGCTATAAAAGAGATTGAGGAGATTGATGAAGAGAAAAGACTCAGAGACACAAAGCATCATTTCCTCCTCTCAATATTAATCACAATCCCGTTATCTGTTTTGATGATCTTTCATATGTTGGGATTTGAGATCCCCTATTACATTCTAATTGAGTTAACAGCGGGCGGAATTGTTATCTTTTACACAGGATTTTCTTCCATAAAGAGTGCCTGGATCGCCCTCATCCATAAACACACCAACATGGATACCCTGATATTCCTCGGTTCTGTGACGGCCTGGACAACCGCTTTACTGAAGTTTGCGGGACTTGAGATTGTATCATTTGGAGCACTCGGCGCTATGATCGTTGCTTTGCATCTTACCGGGAGATTTATTGAGTCCAGTCTCAGAAATAAAGCAGCAAAAGAGATAAAAAGCCTCATGAAATTACAGGCAAAGGATGCAATTGTGTTAAGAGAGGGGGAAAAAGAGAAGATCCCTCTTGAACAGGTTAAAAAAGGAGACACAGTCCTGGTTAATCCCGGGGAGAGAATACCCCTGGACGGGGAATTGATAAAGGGTGAGACATCGGTTGATGAATCGATGGTGACCGGAGAGTCGATTCCCGTTAAAAAAGAGAAGGCCGATCAGCTTATCGGAGGGTCTCTTAACCTCAATTCACCTGTTCAGATTAAAGTACACAAGGATCCGAACGACTCTTTTCTCGCCCAGATGATTACCTTGATCAAAGAGGCACAGGGAAGTAAAGTCCCCATCCAGGCCCTCGCCGATAAAATCACCAATTTCTTTGTGCCGCTGGTGATAACGGCAGCCATAACGGGGGCAGTGCTCTGGTTCTTCAACTATTCGAGCTGGTATCCCGCCCTTGAAAACATTCGAGGTATCCTCCCCTGGATCCCCCGGATAGCCGATCCGATGTCCTTTTCAATCTTCGTTTTTGTTTCCTCAATCGTGATCGCCTGCCCCTGTGCCCTTGGATTAGCCACACCGATGGCGTTAATTGCCGGAACGGGAAAGGCTGCAAAACGGGGACTGCTTATCAGAAATTCACAGACCATTCAAACAGTGAAGCAAGCGGATGTGGTTGTCCTTGACAAAACCGGAACCATCACCCGGGGAAGTCCGGAAGTCATAGATTATGAAATCGATCCCGACAATCTTGAAATGATTGTTGAGCTTGAGTCACAGTCTTCTCATCCCCTTGCCAAAGCCATAGCGGAGATTGGTTTAAGTGATGGATCAAAGCAGGACAAAGAGGCGATCAATTTTGAGGCCATTAAAGAAAAGGCCGGTAAGGGCGTTACAGGTTTCGCCAACGGAATCGAATATTTTGTGGGAAAACCCTCTGATCCCACCCGTTACAAAGATCTGCTAACTGAGGGTAAAACAGTCGTAGAAGCAAGAAAAGACAGCGAAATCATCGGATGGTTTGCAATTGAAGATACCATTAGACCGGACAGTGTCGAAGCCATCAGAAAACTCAGGAAAATGGGAATGACAATAGCCATTGCCACCGGTGACAATAAAAGAACCGCCCAAGCCGTTGCGCGGAGAGTCGGTATAGATACGGTGCATGCTGAAATCCTCCCTTCGGACAAGGTGGATATTATCAATGAATATCAATCCGGGGGGAAGATCGTTATCATGGCGGGGGACGGGATTAACGATGCTGCAGCGCTCAAGGGCGCAGATATTGGCATCTCTTTTTCAAGTGGAACAGATCTTGCCATCGACAATTCAGACATCGTGATTGTCAGCGGCGGGATCTCAAAGATCGTTGACACAATCGAGATTTCATCATCGATGCTGCACGTTATCAAGCAGAATCTCTTCTGGGCCTTCTTTTATAATCTCGTGGCGATACCCATTGCCCTGATGGGATGGTTGCATCCTGCAATCTCGGAGGCTGCCATGGGGTTTAGTTCAATAACGGTCGTCATGAATTCTCTCAGAATAAAAAAAGACCGAAAGACAAAAAGAGGGGGTGACAACATGAACTATGTTCTTAATGTACCGGATATGAGCTGTCAGCATTGTG
>CAZVWW010000189.1:0-3713 GCA_964631265.1 uncultured Thermotogaceae bacterium | reverse complement strand
TTAATTGCAAAGCAGTTCCGCCGTATTTTGAAGATAATAAATCAGCTTAATCCGCAGTACTCAAGCAGATACTGCTCTTTGCCCTTCCAGTTTTTTTGCTTTTTAACTGTTTTTCCAGTGGTTCCCTCAAAATTAACAGACTCTAATGCCTTTGTGATGGTTTCTTCATCTGCGTAAGAATAAACACTCGTCGTTTCAATACTGCTGTGGCCCAAGAAGTCTCTTATGTAAGAGATCGGAATCCCATTTTTATGCATAGACATTGCGATACTGTGCCTGAACATATGGGCGTGCAGTCCTTCCGGAAAGGCCGTATCGGTTGCATGGGCGAGTTTCCCATATTTCTTTAGGAAATAATCGACTGTTCCAGGTTTCATCTGTGTTTTCTGTGAATCGTGTATGGTATAGAACACAAATGCATCCATGGGGCTACCTTTATGAAATCCTTCAAGATAGGCATCCAGATGCTTTACTGTTGATCCAAGAAGAGGAACATGCCTTGTTTTATTCCCCTTGCCATGGATTTTGACCCGTACACTGCTATCACCTCGGATGATACAGCTCAACCGTAGGTCAAGCAATTCCTGAATTCTCGCGCCCGTTTCATAAGCAAAGATCATGAAAAACCGGTCACGCCTGCCAAGTCTTGTTGTCATATCGGGCACTGAGAATAAAAGTTTCAGTTGAGCCTGTACCAGATACTCAACACACGGCCGCTTAACACCCTTGAATGCGTGGATACTGGCAACGTCAAGGTATACCGGCATTAGTTCCAGATCTTCTTCACTGCAGTATTTCAGGAAGGATTTAATGGCTGACAGCCTCAGGTTAAGTGTCTGCGCAGAATTCTTCCTGGTGTTCTTAAGCCACATCAGAAAATCATAAATGCTGCTCCTTGAAAAACAGGAAAAATCCATCCGATCAAAGCTGATGTTTTTTTCCTCACGCAGATAATTCCGCAAAAGATTTACTGATTGCCGGTAGGCTTTGGCTGTTTTGTCGCTAAAGTTTCTTTTGGTTATGAGATAATCGGTCAGAAAGTCCCGGAGCAACTGGTAAAAATACATTTCATTCCTCTTCATGATACACCTCCGGCAGAATGTCATCATTTACGGAAGAAAGCCGTTGTTCCATTTCGGGATAAAATGCTTCCACAAGAGAGAGATAATAATCCGTGTCAGCATAGTTTGAGTGCCCCATATATTCGCTCAAGTAAGGATAAAGAGCGTTTATATCCTGACCTTCCTTTACCCACTGATTCAGCCGGTGAACTGCGTACCCATGCCGAATATCATGAACCCTTGCCGGATTTCCTGTAATTGCACCAGACTCAGGAAGTTTATCCCAAAACTCATGGAACCAGTTGCCAAGTATTGAATTACTAAAGCAGTTTCCATCCTTATTCGGGAAAAACACTTGCCTGTCTGGAAACATGGATTTCATGATAGAATCATATTCCCTGCATACTTCCTGTAGGTCTTCACTCATGTATACGATCCTGGCTTTCCAGCCTTTGGATTCCCGGACGAATATCTTTCCTGTTTCAAGGTCAACATCCTCTTTTTTCAGCAGGCGTGCTTCCGAGCTGCGCAGCCCACAGCAGTACAACATGCGGAAAATGACTGGCATGACATACATCCTGGTCGGAGAAAATGGTGAAGGCGGGCAATGGTCAATGGCATTGAAAAAGGATTTCAACTCGGCGGTCGTAAAAATGTGGGCCTCATACTTAATTTGCTTATTCGGGATATGGCCTGGAATGACATAAGCATCGTATCCAAGCCCTTTCATGTATTTACCAAGCTGCCTTACCGGAGTAACCCTCCTTAAAAGACCGTTTGGATGTTCTCCAGGCTTTAACTGAATCCAGGCAGAGCACATTTCCCTTGTGATTGTTCTTTTTCCAGGGAACTTCTCAGCCGCCAGTAAATCAAAGTGATACAGTATCCGGGCTGAAGACTGGTAAGGATAACCCAACGCTCGTTTCTGGCTTATAAAGTCTTTAATGCAGGTATCAAGGAGGCTTTTAAATGTATAATCAGTCATTGGAAGCACCCCCCATCCATGAAATCGGGCCTATGACGGATAGATCCAGTGCGCACATCCGGAGCATGGATTCATCCATGGACAGATAAGGCTTGTCGGATTCCTTTGAGGTGTGTCCAAGTGCATCGGTAATGACCTGGTGAGGTACTTTAGCAGCCAGAAGTTTATGGGCTATGGAATACCGAAAAAGGTGTACGCCTGTAGCAGTACCGTTTACCGGCTTAATCCCCAGGCAGCGAAGGAGTCTGGAACAGATTGGGTAAACAGAAGTCAGTTTCTGGTGAGGCGCCTGTCTTCGTAAGAATATATATGGGTAGTTATCAGTCCGTTTTGGTCTCTCATTCAAAATGTAATCCATCAGTGCATTGCCTACATCCGGGAGCAATGGCAGCACAAGAGGTTCGCCTGTCTTTTTCTGAATCAGCCTGATTCTATCATCCCGCCAGTCAATCACCTGAAAAGTGAGATTGCAGATATCACAATCACGTAATCCCAGGTGCATGGCAAGAAGGATGACTGCTTTGGTACGTTTAGGCTCTTTAGCCAGTTGTGCGACCAGTTTTGCCTCATCAATTTCAGAAAGATAGGCAGCAACTGAACCCCGCTGGACAAAGCAGCCCATTACAATGCCGGACAAATCCTTGCTGATCAGGCCGGCGGCATGAAAAAAAGCCAACAGGGAACGAAGAATTGGAAGTATGGTTCCCATGCTCCGTCTATTGCAGGTGCCCGCAAACTTTGTAATGACAAGATGTATCTTTTGGGGTGAAAGAGACTGTAAATCTTTCGGTGTTTCTATTCCAGCGAACTCCACGGTTTTTCGGAATACATAATCATACAGGTCGATTGTGGATTTGCTGAGATTGCGCTGCTCCAACGACTCAAGATACTGTGAACGAATGGATTCCGTCTCCAAGCTGTTGCAGCTGACATCTCGGTTGATCATTTTCCAAAGGAAGCGCCCTGTATTTGCAACTTCTATCAAGACATGTGCCGCTTTACGGTTAATTTTCCACTTCCATTCCTTCATGGAGCCTTTATTACGGAGGTTGTTTATTTCTTGGATGAAGCATTTCAGCAAAGATTCATCATATGTTGAGACACCGGCATCATAAAAATAATGCCGGATATCCATCCAGGAATGCTTGTATTGTCCAATAGTAGAATCCGTGAGATGAAGGTATCTCATTTCAATCTCAGCCTTGACAATGAGCAGATCAAGACGTACGTCCGCTGTTATCGGGAACTCCCGGTCCTGAAAAAACTCATGGACTTCGGTATCATCCGGCAGGGGTGGTTCGTTGAACAGTAGGCCGTGTTCGTCTTGAGCTTGTGTACATGCGAATGAGTCAAGCAGTTTTACGCATCGAACATGCAGTGCATGGCGTTCCGGTGAACCATTGTCATCTGCGATGAATGCATCATACAACTTAGTGCATGGTTCCGTAATCCCTAGCAATTTAGCACACTTTAGCATTTGGTTGAAGTAGCGACGTCTGGATTCCCAAGTTTCATTGGCAAGTTCAGATTTCAATTGCTGTAAAATGGTATTGATGACAGTTTCCAGTTTTGTCATATGTTATCCTCCTTTGGCCTGTATCAGGCTGTCTAAAGGATAACCTATGTGTGGATTATTATCTTCAATTTAATCTATTAGCCGTCCGCAT
>CAZVWW010000188.1:0-3731 GCA_964631265.1 uncultured Thermotogaceae bacterium | reverse complement strand
ATAAGTATATTATACAATGTTTATATATGTTTTAATGAACAGTTTTCCACCTCCTTTTAAAAAAACCGGTTAAAGAAAGGCTTAATCCCCAAATCCGTTCGGATGGGTCTTATGCCATTTCCAGGCCGTTTCTATGATCTTTTCGAGGTCATTATATTCAGGGGACCAGCCCAGTTCGCTCTTGGCTTTTTCCGATGAGGCAATCAGAACCGCCGGATCACCCGGGCGCCGCTCACTCTCCACAGCCTTAATCTCCCTGCCGGTTATCTTTCGGGCTGTTTCGATAACCTCCCTGACAGAAAAACCCCGGCCGTTTCCAAGATTGTATATACGGCTCTCGCCCCCCTGCATCAATCGTTCAAGGGCAAGAATATGTGCCTCGGAAAGGTCTGTTACATGGATGTAGTCTCTGACGCAGGTCCCATCCTTTGTCTCGTAGTCCGTACCGAATATGTAGATGGTATCTCTTAAACCGAGGGGAACCTGGAGGATCAGGGGGATAAGATGTGTTTCAGGGTTGTGGTCCTCCCCGATATTCCCACTCAGATGAGCGCCGGCCGCGTTGAAATATCTGAGCGCTGTATATTTGATGTTGTACGCCGGGTCAGCCCATTTCAGGATCTTCTCAACGGTCAATTTGCTGTCGCCGTACGGATTCTTGGGTTCTGTTCGATCGGTTTCAAGAATCGGTATATTTTCAGGCTCTCCATAGGTGGCAGCAGTCGATGAAAAGACAATGGATTCCACTCCGAATTTTGCCATTGTTTCGAGCAGCGAAACGGTACCGCAAACATTGTTGTTGTAATATTTCAGAGGGTCTTCCACACTCTCGCCAACGAGTGAATCGGCAGCGAAATCAATGACAGCTTCTATGTTCTCCTTCTCAAAGACTCCTTCAAGTGTTTCCTTTGAACGCAGATCACCGATGTAGAAACTGACCCCTTTGGGGACAGCTCTTCGGTGTCCCTTCTGGAGATTGTCATAGACCACCACCTCTTTCCCCTTTTCTCTGAGGGCACTGACAGTGTGACTGCCAATATAACCCGCACCACCACAGACAAGTATTGACATATAAGATACCCCTTTCAGGATTGATTGCCGGTATTAAATGAGCATCAAACCGGCCCTACTATAATAACATAAAAAGGGCTCAGGCTGTACCTGACCCCTTTTTTGGATAGTCTTTTTTCAGGCCTCTGTGTGTTTGAAACTCTGTGTCGCAAAGAACAGAATAACCAGCGAGGCCACTAAATAGATCAGTATCTCGGCTGTGAAAGTTACCGGCATCCCCCAGATCTCGAGATCCAGTCCCAATGCCTGTTTCATCATGGGGTTCATGGCCTCTTTGTTCAGGATTATGGTTTTAAACATGTCAACGGCATAGGTGAGCGGGTTGATTCTGACAACAAAACTCATCCAGTCAGGGAGTCCGTTGATCGGAAACATGGCGCCTGATAGAAAGATCATCGGCATAACGAGCATCTGAACGATCATCTGAAAACCCTGAGTGGTCTTCATCTTTGTTGCCAGCAAGAGTCCGATACCCGATATGGCGAAGGCAACGATAATCATAACCCCCAACAGTTGAAGGATCATCAGAAAACTGAGATCAACACCAATTAAAGGGGCGAAGACCAGCATAATCAAACCCTGCATGACGGCAACGGTGGAGCCGCCGAGGATCTTACCGATGGCGATGGCTGTCCTTGAAACAGGGGCCACCAGGATCTCCTTCATGTATCCGAATTCCTTATCCTCAACAACGGAAAGGGCTCCGAAAAGGGCTGTCATAAAGGATGTCATGAGGATTATCCCGGGAAACATGAATTCAGAATAGCTGAAATCACTGAACAACCCTCCCGCGTTACTGCCCATCGACATCATCGATTGCAGCGATCCGCTTAAACCGCTTCCGAAAAGCACCAGAAAGATGAACGGCATCGCCAGTGAACCGAAAATGCGGGCCTTGTCCCTGAGATATTTCCTCACGTCTCTTAACCACAATGAATAAATGACTTCCATACACTTTCCCCCTTAATGCCTTCCGGCTCTCATTTTTTGCTTGAATATATCCTGTTTTGTCAACTGCTCATCTCTAATCTCCCGGCCGGTAAGACTCAGGAAGACGTCGTTCAACGTTGGTCGGTGTAGATTGATGCTGTTAATCGTCGGACTGAGCTTTGAAATCATTCCCGGAATAAACTCGTTGCCCTTTTTCACATTGAACGAAATGACACCGTCTTTTTGCTTGCTTTCTATTCCAAAGAGCGTATCCAGCTCCTCTATTGCCCGCTGATTATCATTGGTTGAGATCTCGATGACATCCCCGCCCAGGTTGTCCTTCAACACATCGGGCGTATCGAGTGCGATAATATCCCCGTGATCGATGATGGCAATTCTGTCACAGTACTCCGCTTCATCCATATAGTGGGTGGTCAGAAAGATCGTGAGGTTGATCCGTTCCTTGAGGTGTTTGATGAAATCCCAAATCTTATTTCTCGTCTGCGGGTCAAGACCGATGGTGGGTTCGTCAAGAAAGAGCACCTGCGGATAATGCAACAGTCCCCGTGCGATCTCCAGTCTTCGCTTCATGCCCCCGGAGAAATACATCACCTGGTCCTTCTGTCTGTCAGTCAGCTCAACGATATCAAGGACCTCGTTGATCCGTTCTTTTCTGACCTTCTTATCCACCCCGTAAAGCTGACAGTGCATATAAAGGTTTTCGTAGGCGGTCAGATTTGAATCAAGAGAATTCTCCTGAAAGATGATACCGATACGCTTCCGAACACCCTCTGGATCGGTTGTTATCTCCTTACCGGCGATATACCCCTCACCCCCTGATTTTCTGAGGATGGTGCATAACATGTTAATGGTCGTGCTCTTTCCGGCCCCGTTAGGGCCCAAAAAGCCGAAAACCTCTCCTTTTTCAACGTTAAACGAAACGTTGTTGACCGCAACGAGATCGCCGAATTCTTTTCTGAGTTTTTTAACTTCAATTACATTTTCCATCATTTTCTCCTTTCAAAAAGTGCTATCATCGTTTCAAAACCTTTTATCACATCATCAAGTTCCTGCCCGGTTGCATTGGCCAGGATCGATTCAAACTCTCTTCTCGTGTTATAGCTGAAATCACTGAAATGTTGTTTCAACTCATCGGATATCCTCAGATGAACGACCCGCCTGTCATTTTTTGAGCGCTCTCTCCTCACAAGGCCTTTCTTAACAAGCGAGTCGACCATGCCGGAGACGGTACTGTTCCGGATCCCCATCTTCCTGCCAAGGTCTGTCTGTGTCAGATCCTCGTTCAACGAGATCAGATGAATGATCTGAGCCTGCTTCAGCGTGACGTTGTGACCACCAAAATCAAAAATCTTGTGTTCGAGCCGGTGAATCTTTCTCGGAAACTCCTCTTTTAATCTCAATATTCGCTTGATTTTCTGCTCTTTTAATCCCATTCAAACCCCAATCCATAGTCACTAATAGTTAGTCACTAAATATTATGTACTGATATTTTACAGGCTAAAGATTAATTTGTCAAGCCACTTCAAAAAATTGACTTGCATCGTTCCTATTTGGTATAGTTAAAGGGTTTAAAGTTTGTCACCGGGGAGTGATTTGATGAAATACGCAATCATCTATGCCAGTAAATCCGGCGGAACCGCAAAAACGGCCGGATTGTTGAAAGAGGCCATTGAAGAGACAAAAGAGAATCAACCGGAAAAGATCGATCT
>CAZVWW010000187.1:0-3732 GCA_964631265.1 uncultured Thermotogaceae bacterium | reverse complement strand
TTCCGATAAGACGTAGTTTGGATTGACTTCTTTTGCCCTGTCAACGATCGTGATTAAAGAAGTGGAGAAAGTTGTCAAAGCAAGAAGACACATCAGCATTAATAATAAAATTTTTTTCATGATCCTACCCCCTGTTTTTTTGTCTGTCGTACTATTATTCTCTGAAAAGCACCCAAAAGCCTAATGACAGGCGTTTATAATGCTTATGTCCGTTTTTTGGCTATTCTATTATACACCACTTTCTGTGAAGAAACCGGGAATCAAAGATCCGTTTTATGCGTTTCAAGCAGCTCTTTGACCGTTTTTTTGAAATAATTCCCCCGCTCTCTGTAATTTCTGAACCGGTCAAAACTCGAACCGCCCGGGCTGAAGAGGACGGTGTCGCCACTTTCGCTCTCGTCGATTACCTTCTCTATTGCCTCGCTCCAGGAGGAGAAGATAACTTTTTCTGTGTCATGGATTTGATCGGCGAGTCTTTCTGCGCTCTCGCCGCAAAGGTAGCACTTGGTCACGGTTCTATCGATAAGGGCCCCGACTGTCGTGTAATCATCGTGTTTGTCCCGTCCGCCGGCCATAAGACGCAGAGGGGGGTTAACATCCTCAAATGATTTCAGTCCCCATTGAAGTGAATCCGCGTTTGTCGATTTGGAGTCGTTGATGAAGACAACGCCTTTTCGGTTCAGGAAACGTTCCATCCGGTGCTCACCGGGAACAAACTGCGCCAGTCTTTTTTGGATCAATTCGGGCGATTTTTGCAACAAAAGGGCAATATAAACGGCAAGAGCGGCGTTCTTTTGATTGTGTGTCCCGGTTGCTTTGAATCTTTCCAGGCTGATAGTGTTTTCCCGTCCGTTTATTGTTGTGTTGATGAGTTTTTTACTTGCATCCAGCACACAGTCGTCTGACCCAAAACCGAAGGTGTATGTGTCCCGGTCCGCAAGCTCAGAGGGGACAACCGCCTTTTCAGTCAGCTTAAGAATCTTCAGCTTATCCGCCTTGTATCTTTCAAAATCCCCGTGCCAGTCCAGGTGGTCCCGGGCGATATTGGTGATACCGGCGATATCAAAGGGGCGTTTATCATCGGGCATGTAGTGGAGTTGAAAGCTTGAGAGTTCAAAGATGATAGACGAGCCGTTCAAGTCCTTGTCGAGGAGATCAAAGGGAGAAACACCGATGTTTCCGGCCGGATAGGCCCATTTTCCGTTTGAAAGCAGTGTTCTGAGGATCTCCACCGTTGTGGTCTTGCCGTTGGTTCCGGTTATCGCGACAAGGGCGGGACGTTTGGAAAAACGCTTTTTGTGGAGGGCTTCCAGAAAGAGTTCGATATCCGTCGCCACTCTGACACCTTTTGCCAGAGCTTTCTGTATGATGTGGTTGTCCGGTCTGACGGAGGGACTTATGATAAGGAGTTTGGTGTTGAGAAGTTCATCCGAGTTTTTTCCGAGCTCATAGGCAATCCCGTGCTGGTGCAGGAAGTCCTTCTTTTCCCCGGGGACCTCAGCGTTTTTCTCGGAGACAAAAAACCGTGGTCTTTTATCATCGACCGGGGCGGGCCTGTTTTTCAGCAAAAACCGTAAAGCCCCGTATGTGCTTATTCCCAGTCCCAAAAAGGAGATTTTGTATTTCACAGAAGTCATGTAAAAGTCCCTCTAATCCAGATAACCCAGATTTCGGAGCCGCTTTTTCACAGCCAGGACCTCTTCGTCGGTAAGCTCGGCGATCTCCTCTTTGTCCTTTTTACGCTCCTTGATCAGAAACTCTTCTGAAGAGATGAGATCCCGCAGGACATAGACAACGAATTCAGTAACACTGCTGTACCCGCTGTCCTCGATGATCATTTTCAGTTTATTGTAAAGCGGTCTTGGTATCTTTAACGTCACTTTGTCAGCCATTGGATCACCTCGTTTTTTGGGTTCGTTTTCTCATGGCGTCTTTCTTCCGGGACCGTCCTCAATAAAAGGAGAGGATATAATCCCTGACGGCCATAATGCTGGCCGGGCATTCTTTCTCCGTTGATATGATAATCCCGTCTTCTGCGTGGTTGGCATCGTCCGGACCCGTATCGTTTTCATGGACCCATATACTTCTGTTGCCGACGGTCCCGATGGCGCGCCATGAAAGGTTGCCGAAGTAGATCATCAGATCGGGCGGTATGTTTTGCGCCTCTTTGTATATTGCTTCGGGTTTGAAGATCCTCGTGTTCATCTTTTTCTTCTCACCGGTGATAAAATCCTCCTCATGAATTGCCTTGATCTCCTTCACGAGTCGGTTTCTGACCGCTTCAAAATATCCCGGACGGACGATTCCCTTTTCTTCTCTTCCTTTCAGATTGATATAAAGTTTGCCGTAATAGCCGCCGAGAACCCAGGCGGTTGTCCGGCTCCAGTCAATCTTGTTTTCGATGATCAGCTTTTCAATCCGGGTTGGTTTCGAGACGTTTTCTTTCAGAACGAGATACCCGTTTTCGATGAGCCAGTCGTTTATCGCAAGACCGCCTTTCATCTTCTGGACACCGTGATCACTGACAATCATGATCCGTGTCTCTTCCGGCAGGGCCTTGAAAAGCGTGCCCAGTTTTTCATCGACGTGTTTATAGTAATTGTGGATGGCCTCTTTAAAGGGGCTTGCCGGGTCGTGCTTAAAATGGGTCTTGTCGTGATGGGCCCAGAGGGCATGATGCATCCGGTCCGTTCCCATTTCCACCATCATAAAGAAATCCCAGTCTTTCTCTCTCAGGAACTTCTCTGCCAGGAGAAAGCGCTTATCCGTCATCTCATAGACTTCATCGATGATCTTCTGCTTGTCGGGGATTCTTAGATTATCCACATCAAACCGGTAGTCACCGACGAGCTTGTGAATCTCATCCTTCAACCCGGGTGGATAGGTATAGGGGCTTTGGATGGAGGGGGTTAAAAAACTGGTGACCATACAACCGTTCAACGGCTTTGGCGGATAGGTCAGAGGGACACCGAGGACGATCGACTTGAAGCCTCTTTTTGTAAGCGTCTCCCAGACGGTGGGATCTTTTATATGTCGGGAATTGGGTATCATCAGAGAACCATAGGCATATTCAGCTCTGTTTTGAAAGCCGTAGAGGCCAAGCTCACCCGGATCCTTACCCGTTACCATCGACATCCAGGCGGGAACGGTTATCGGTGGCGTGGTTGATCGGAGCTTCCCGTAAGACCCTTTTTCCATGAGCCCGGAAAGTTTCGGTAGATCGTCCCGGAATTCATCGAAGACGAGCCCGGGATCTGCACAATCCAATCCAATTACAACGGTTTTCTTCTGCTTTTTCATGATCGCCTCTCTTCTAAACGATTCTTCACGCTTATATTCTATCATAAAAACGGCATTTGAATGGGAGAGGGGACGATTTTTTGGAAAAAGAGAACAGAAAAATCCAAACCGGGACGCGTTTTTTTTGAAAAGCTTGATGGTTAATGTGGAGTGCACTCGAGATTTAAATGAAGCTTTACTGAAAATTTCGAAAAACCCCTGTTGACTTGAACCAAAGTCGATATATTATCATCTGAGTGTAGGATGAAAAAAGGCAAGAGCGAATCGATTAAACAAAACCGACTCGATGAAAAGAACCGACCTGATGAGATGAACCGACACGATGAGAAGAACACAGAAACTTTCTTGAATTGATCACACGAAACACGGGGATGAAAAATTTATCGAATGAAAGCCTCCGGATAGCCGGAGGCTTTTTTCGTTGTGCGCTAA
>CAZVWW010000186.1:0-3736 GCA_964631265.1 uncultured Thermotogaceae bacterium | reverse complement strand
GGGTAAAACGGACTTTAAAGATGGCATTTGCTTCATTTACACCCATCAATGCCCCTTTATGGAAGAATACATGACGTTACTTTCAAAGATCTGTGAGGAGGAAACCATCCCCGTCAAAATCATAGAGCTGACATATGGGCAAAGGATTTGTTTTTCACAGGGACCGGTGATATATAATTCACCTACACCCTAATCTTCGATCCCCAGCCTACTTCTATGGCATAATCCATGCATCTTTTGAATACATCCGATGTTAGTTCGGGACATTCAATCCCTAAAGGCTCCAGTATTTTTTTGGCTTGGAAATCATCAAATATTCTGTTATCACAGAAATAGGGATAGTACACATCAAGATAACGATTAATCAGCGTTTGTAAAGGTCCATCCTGTGCCGCTTTTGCAGCCACAGACAAGCCGGAAATGGCGTAATGTTTCTGGATATTCTGTGCAAGCTGACCGATGGTAAGCGATTTCGGATTAACAATATGAAAAATCCCGGTTTCTCCACTGTCCATTATCGCAGTAACCGCTTTTACCAGGAAGTTTATTGGTACAAGATTCAGCCCGCCACTTCCGGGAAATGTAAGGGGTAGATGCAACGTCCCGTCTTCGTTTATCGAGACACCCATTTCAGCGGCTCGTTGACCGGATCTTTCTAACAGATCCTTTTTTAACGAATCTTTGAAGAAAAGCAGCGTCCGGACCGGAAAATACAAGGCATTAAACCGCAGGCTCTTCCCGGTGGTTGTATCGCCATAAGTAATGGAGGGACGAAAAATGGTGAGGTTGATTCCTTTTTCACTACACAGGTTAGTTATAAGCTTTTCGGCTTCATTTTTTGACCGTTCGTAGGGGTTATGGAAAGCCGGTGGATGATGCATTTGCTCTTTAATTATTCCTTCTTGTTTTCCAGCAGAATAAGCGGAGCTCATGTGGTAAAATCTTTCACAATTCGGCACAACATCAAATACATTCCGGAGTCCTTGTAAATTGGTTTGTTCAACCTGTTGTTTCTTTCTTTCCGCAAATGAGGTATCTGCAGCACAGTGCAGGACCTCGTTCACATCCTTCAGAATCCTCCGGTGCTCATCCGAGAGGCCCAGACCGTGTTTATCAATTTCTCCGGGAATAACGACCGGCTCATGCTCGGGTTGGATATCAAGAAATTTTAAAAGCTTGCTTACACGCTTCAGGGCAGAATCATTACCCTTCGGTCGCACTAAAAGGATGGTTTTTCTTCCTCTTTTTATCAGTTCTCCGGCTAAAAAGCCGCCAAGAAAACCGGTGGCACCTGTAATCAGAATGGGTGAACTATTCACTGAAGCTTGCACCATGGTAGAAATAGCCCTCCTTCCGTGAAAAGCCCTTGTTAAGCACATCCATAATCCAAAGTACCCGAGGGTCCTCCTGAGTAAATCTTTCCAGCATGGGACCGACGTTCCCCATGGCTTTTTGCATCTTCTCTACTTCTACGGGATCGGCATGATCGACATACATGTCCCACTCAAAAATCCCCATGGCCCCCTGATCGACTGGTGTAAGAAAACCAAATTCACCTCGAACCCCGCAGGTATCTGTTAACTCCTTGAATGCCTTATGGATCGCTTCCACCTGAGGAATGTTATCGAGTGGCACATATACGACAGAAACGATGAGATGTCCATCCCTTCCCATCCTGGAACTCACGATTCTAAAGGTGTTCAGCCAGAGCATATTGGTAAGCTCGTTGCGGCTGTACAGCTTCTCGTAGAAGGCTTTTAAATCGTCATCAACAGCTTCGGATAACCGTTGAGGAGACGAATCAAGGGCTGTTTCGATAAGGGGTAACATTTCCGGCTTGGCCATTATTTCATAAGGTTTTTCTTCGCCTTCCAGGCCGCGTAAAATTTGAATAAGCCCATCTTCTCCCAACGCCGGCGTCCCCAGCATCAACGCCTTCATGACATCCTGTTCAAGCACTATGGGAGCCATATCCCTGGCCGCATCCAAGTGATGTTTGTTTCCCAACACGACCACGAGATATTCGATTCCCAGCTCCTTATGAAAAACATTCCGAAGGGTTTCGGCAAGCTCAGAGGTTGGTGAAATAAACGTACTCAGGTATTCCTCGCCGAGGACCCCGATACCCAATCCAATATGCCTCTGATTCAGTTTTTTAGCATAACGGATAGCCGTTTGCATATCCGAAAAGGGGACCGCTATCGCTGATTCATCTGCTTCAATGGGATGGAGCTTCACCACTGCGCGCGTACAGATTTCTTGTATCGGGGGTTCATTTTTACTGAAACCGTACAAATTGGGGGCATCCCTTTGTGAAAGTGCAAAAATATCTCCATCCTTTGAAACAAACTCCCCATCGATCAAATTGTCTGCCCCTGTTCCATATGAACTCGAGAATAACGAAAATAATCCGGAGCACATAATATTGGCACAATACAAAGCTGAAGGTTCAGCGGCAAGCACCCGGTAACCGCGAGCGACCGCTTCTTTCTGAAGCTCAAATGAACTGACCCCCGCACCAACAGTAACCGCACGATTGCCGGTATCAAAAACGATCTTTTTCATTCGGGTGGTATCAATGATAAGGCCTGAGCCCAATACAAACCCCATTGCAGAGGAACCATTTCCTCTTACCGTGTAGCTCATGCCTTCTCGACAGCAAAGTTTTACAATTTCACTGACTTGTTGTGTATCATCCGGAAGAACCACATATTTGGGTATGCTCTCGTATGAAGTCGGACAGGGATCATTGGCATAAGCGATTAAATGAGCGGGATCATTGGTGGCATATTTGTCGCCTGTAATAGCCTTGAGCTTAGACAGAAACTCATCTGAAGGAATCTCTACGGGATCATTCGACTGAAGATAATCGTCAAGATAACGCTTCAGTGTTTTAAAAACCGCTAAAGGTCTGAGTTCAGTGACAAAATAGCACTGTTTTTCACAGATGCCACAGAGTGTGCATTCATTTGCCACTTCCACAAGGCCGGTTGTTACTGGAATTCTATTTTCCAATACAGCTGCAGTGATATCCATCATTCCCTGGGGATAGAAAGAAACAATATGATTCTTTGTGCCGGATGGGCATATACCAGTGCCCAGAAAACCCACTTTACACATTGCGTAGTGCCTGCACCGACGTGCTGTATGCAGGATTTTATTCTTGTGATCAGTTATTGGTTGATTTTTACTTGAATGATTCATATTCCCTCCTTGGAAAGAAGATTGACGGGGAAAGCCATTTCCCGCCTCTTTAATAAACTTAAAAAATCCTATCGGTATTTTTGGATGATCTCCTCCAGTATTTCAGCCGATTGTTTGACGACTTCCCGGCAACCCGTCTCATCATCACGGAATTTTGCTTTGATTTCACTGCAAGTTACTGTGCCGAAACGCTCTTCAAACCGTCTGTAAAAATCGACAATGATGGCTTTCCGCGTCTCGCTATCCACCGTTTTATTGCCGGTAAACATCACACCTAAAACAGCAACAGCTCCCGTGAGTGCTCCGCAAACACCCTCAACGGCCATGCCTCCTCCAAAGGACGACATCGTATCCAAAGCCTTTTGATCCAACCCGAGGGCATACTTCTCATTCGTTGCATAAAGCATTGATTCAGCGCAGTTTAAATCGTTATCTTCACTGTAAATTTTTCCCGCTCTTTCCTTTAGCATCGTCTCACTCCTTTGTCTATATGATAACATTGAATGGTTGGATACGTGAAGCATTCGTGGAT
>CAZVWW010000185.1:0-3836 GCA_964631265.1 uncultured Thermotogaceae bacterium | reverse complement strand
CTTGGATTGAAAAAACCAACCTTTTTTTGGAGACTAATACCATTCTACGGGAATGGCCCGACTATCTGCAAACAGATCGGGGTTTTTGGAGAGCAATGCCTTGGTCAGATCAACCATTCTTCTTGCCTGACAGACAGTGACTTCAGCATCCCCAAAAGATCCCTTTCTTGCGATATCGTTTTTCATAAGGGGCTTTTCAAGCTTCCCATAGTTTTTTGAAACATCGCCAAAAGGGCTGTCATGCCTGTAATAACTCTTTTCCAACACCAGCCCATTCCGTGTTTTAATCAGATAAACATATGGGTTTTTCGTTAGTCTACGGGGGATTTCGCACCATTCCTCGACACCGTGTATCATCGTATTGGACCTCAAAGAACAGCCAATAAAAAGGATTTTTGCATCCAAATCAACCAGCTTACCCCAACAACCGTTTCCGGGGCATGGTGTATGATGGCATTCCTCCCCATCGATAAAAGATTCAGCCTCTCTCCCATAAGCCGCAACCGAATGGGTGGGATGAAGGGAGCGCCAAACACCCTTCTTTTTCCTGAAAAGGTTCGTGAGAACGCCGACACAGGAAGGCTCGTTTTCAAAATCATAGTAATTGTAGGTTGCGTTCATCTGCTCCCAGGTATGTGTTGGAAAAACAAGCAGACCATCGCTTAAATAGGCCATTAATGAATCAATGACGGTGTCACCCCGGCCTTCAACTTCTCCGATTGCTTTCATCGAAGAATGAATGAGAACGGTATCCGCCGGGTTGATACCCAGGTTTTTAATATCAGACATTAACTCCTTTTTTGTATGAATAATCATCACCTCTTACTCAGATGCAGTTCAAACTTATCGGTTTCCCCCGGCATTTCTCTGCACTGATATATAGCACGCCGGGGTCTTTGCTTCGTTTGATGGTAGCGTTTGTGGGTTTTATCAAGGCTAACTGAATGCCTTTGCCTTACCTTATTGCCAGGGGGAATGCACCTATCACAGATACTTTGTCAGTATCCTCTTTAACTGATCTAAAAAAAGCGGTTTGGAGATATAATCATCCATCCCCGCTTTCAGGCAAGCTTCTCTGTCCTCTTTCAATGCTTTGGCCGTTAACGCCACGATGGGGATTTGGGTATCATGCTGTCTGATCATTGTCGTTGCTTGATAACCATCTAACTTGGGTATGATGATGTCCATGAGAATAAGGTCCGGTTTTTGTGTTCGATATTGCTCATATGCCTCTTGACCGTCTTTCGCCTCAATGAGAATGAGATCCTCCGAAAACCTCGACAGGGCTGTTTTGGCAAGCTTCATATTGATCGGATCGTCTTCGGTAATTAAAATCTTCTTACCCGCCAAGCTGGAAGGACTCGTGTTTCTTTCAGCTAAAGGCTTGTTTTCAGTCTGTTTTGCTGAAGAGGTCTCGTCATAATAAGGCAGAACAAGATCGAAGTAAAAATCACTGCCTTTTTCGGGGGTGCTTGTCAGTTGAAGGGAGCTGCCCATCTTAACCAACAGCTGTTTGGAGATGGCAAGGCCCAGCCCCGTCCCCCCATATTTTCGGGTATTGGACATATCCCTCTGGCTAAAGGGATCAAAGATTCTTTTCTGATACGCTTGCGGGACTCCGATTCCTGTATCCTTCACTGAGAAATACAACTTGACTGTTTTTTGCTCTCTGTCTATCTGTTTCTTGCTAACGGTAACGGTTATACTGCCACGTTCTGTAAATTTGACAGCATTGGTCAAAAGATTGAGCAACACCTGGTTGAATCTCAGCGGATCTAATGCAACAACACCCGGCAAGGCGTTATCAATTTCTTTTATTAGTCTCAGGTCTTTTTCGTCTGCTTGCCATTGAATCACATCAAGTGTGTGATCAACAAGTTTTCGTATATCGACTTTTTCCGGTTTCAATCTGAGTTTATTGGAATCTATTCTCGAAAAATCCAGGATATCGGAGATGATGGCCAGTAAATTGTTTGCCGACCGAATGACAATATCCAAAAATTCCTGTTGTTGCTCATCCAGCGCGGTCTTTCGTAGTATCTCGCTGAAGCCGATCGCCCCATTCAACGGCGTTCTCAACTCATGACTCATAGTGGCCAGAAATTCTGTTTTCGCCTTATCAGCTTTTTTGGCTTCTTCCATGCTTTCCCTGAGTTCCTTGTTCATCGTTTCAATCTCATCGTTGGTTTCTTGCAGCCTTATATTGGCTTCATACTCACGGGTAATATCTTCAAAACTGGCATACACCTGAAAGGGGTCGTCTTCATCACTGTGGAACTGCGGGATGGCATTGACCTTGATCCAGTGATATTTCTCCTCCCGTTGATTGTAAACGCCCATAATCTTTCCGTGAACGGGTTCCCTGGTTCGCAAGGCCACCATAACAGGATGGTCTTCCCCGGGAAAGGGGCGGCCGTCTTCGTCTATGGCTTGCCATTTCGGATCCTCAGAGGTCCGTCCCTGCATCTCCTCAATTGAGCAGGCTAAAATCCATTCAGCAGCCGGATTGGCCGAAATGATCCTTGCCGCTTTGTCGTGATAAACCACCCCCTCAGCCATGGTTTCAAATAGGGTTCGGAATTTGTGCTCACTTTCGGCTAACTCTTTTTCTGCTCGGATACGCTCTACCGTTCGCGTCAACCCTGTTCCTAATTCTTGAATAAATTGCCTCTTCTTATCTATTTCCGAAAGCGCCTGTTCTGAAAAGACTTCAAAAGTACCCACTTTGTTTCCATGAAAGGTAATATCACAGGAAAGGACTGACGGGGCTTGTTGAAAATATTCGCTTTTAAAGCAATGGCCTTCGTAGCAGATCCTGGCATGGGTAAACTCAGGCTTTGTAAAGGCCTGTGGGATGACTCTCGCGATTTCCTGCAGCATTTCTCCAATTGAAAGAGAACTGTTTCTGACTATCTCAGTCACTTTAAAAATGCAAGAAAATTCCAGATTGCGTTCCTGGAGTTTAGCTTGCTTTTCTTCAAGCTCTCTCTGAGTTTTTTGAAGGGAAAGTTCGTTTTTCTTCATCTCATCAATATCGACATGAACACCCATAACATGATGAATGTCACCCTCTTGATCGATTTCATAGGACTTGGCCCTGCCGGATATCCATTTATAATCCCCGTTTTTACACCTGAGTCTGAAGTCCACCGAATAACGCTCTTGATTCCGAACAGCCTTTTTGACCAGGGGCATTACGCTCGCTTTGTCTCCCGGATGCATGAGGTCCATCCAGGTTTCAAATTTTATACCGGCCTCTTTCGGCTCATATCCCAGCATTGTGTAGATTTGTGGTGAGAAATGCAAATCCATCGTCTGAAGATTCAAATCCCAGAACCCGATACCTTCCAATTCAACCATGTTATCCAAAAAGCTCCTCTTGAATGTTGAATTCATGGCCATTTGGTTGAAAAAATCCTCTGTTGCCATTTTTTTCACCCTCGTTTCTTCTTTCACATGGTTATTCATACGGACAGTCATTCAAATACAGGATTCAGTAAAAGAAAGACATGATTCACCATAATGATCTTATACAAAATGAGTTAATGAGCGTAAAGGCTAATTTTAAATATTTTACCATGAAACAGAAAAACGATTATTTCCAATATGTAACAAAATACAGAAGGGATAAGATATTCCAAAGGGTCTGTCCCCATGGAAGATTGAAGATTAATGTGGAAGTGCTCAGCGCATTGGCGGCAAAGTAAAAGACGGTTGCCACACTCGGGAGCATCTACTGGTCAGCTGATTCCGCTCAGGAAGCGGGGGAAAAGATAAAATCGATTATCGGACATTCATTCACCCCCTCTAATTTACGGCTATAGAAACGCTTCACG
>CAZVWW010000184.1:0-3864 GCA_964631265.1 uncultured Thermotogaceae bacterium | reverse complement strand
TTGATGGTTTTGATAATAGCAATCGGTGACATACACGGCTGTTTTGATCCTTTAAAGGCCCTTGTCAGGATGGTTGAACAGGAATGCCGTCCGGCGGTGGATGAGATCGAATACATATTCGTGGGAGATTATATCGACAGAGGTCCTTCAACTAGAGAGGTGTTGGACTTTTTAATCGACCTTGATGCAAAAAAGACATTCTTAATGGGCAATCACGAGGACATGCTCTTGATGTACCACAAGGGGTCTGACGTCTTTGAAGAGGTTGGAAATGCCTGGCTGACAAAAAACAACGGCGGGTTGACAACGGTCAGAGATCTGGATCCCGATTCCAAACTACCCGGGCTTGTCCTTCGTGAAACAAGAGGAACCGGCAACTCTCGCGAGTACGTGAAGAACCGTGGTGAGTTCAAACTGAAAAGACAATACGAGGCATTTTTTGAGGATCTGGAATATGCCTGCGAGAGGACGATTGAACATCGCAAGAGTCAATACAAACTCCTTTTCTCGCACTCCGTTCCCAACGAAGAGATCCCGATAGAGAAAATCCTCGAATGCGATTCCTTTGAGAGATTCCATGAAATCAGGAAATCATATAATATATCGCCGGATAGAACCAATGTATGGAACCGGGAGTTCCGGCATGAACCGTTCGGTGATTACACGGTCATACATGGTCACACTCCGACAATAAGCGCAAAACACTATCTGCGGAGCACCAGGTTTGCCGCTCCTTCAAAGGCAATAAAATACAACAAAGAGAGTCTGAAAAGCGGCGGGGTTTTAATGACCCGCTCAGGGGAAACGAACAGGATGATTCAGATCGATATCGATACGGGCGCGGTTTACGGGAACAGACTCTCAGGGATCATTCTGCCGGAAAACGATGAAGAGTACGACGCGTTGACGGGCGTGAGAGGCATACCCTTCATTCCAACCATTGACATTAAAAGAGGCTACTATTACAACTGGATGATTGACGACAGCGAGGCTGCATTTGACTTAACAGACCTGAACAAATAGAAAAGAGGAGGCTCGATGGAGATAATTCCGATTAAACTAAAGATGACAAAGGCTGTCCTTCTCAAAGGGGAAACTTCCCTGCTGGTCGATACCGGAAACCCCGGAGACCACAAACTGATCCTTTATGAGATGGAGGCAAACGGCATCCCCCCGGAAAAGCTTGATTATATCCTGATAACGCATGCCCATGTGGATCATTACGGCAGTGTCAACGAGATCAGGGAAAGGACCGGGGCGAAGGTGATCATCCATGAAAAGGATTATGATGCCATGAAAGAGGGGGAAAACTCAGAAATTGTTCCCTTCAGTCTCATGGGACGGCTAATGGCCCCTTTTATCAGAAAAGGCTCAAGACCCTCCAATCTTAAAGGGGCAAAGGCCGATGTTCTGATTAAAGATGATGAAGCATACGACCTGCACCCCCTGGGCCTGGAGGGTCGGATCGTTCACACCCCCGGACATACGCCGGGGTCATGCTCGGTCTTTCTCGATGAAAAGACCGCCATCGTCGGGGACCTGATGATGAGTTTCATCATACCGGAAAAACCGGGAAGACCGCTCTTTGCCTATAATAAAAAAGAGTGGCAGAACAGCATCAGAAAAGTCCTCGATGCCCATCCCGAGAGGATCATCATTACCCACGGAAACGAATACATCTACGATGATTTCAAGAGCTTCTGCGACAGGGAACTGAGTAAGTGAACCCGTCCGTTTGCCCTCCTTTTTACAGCGGGACTGGCGTTCTTTAAATAAAGTAGTCATATGCTCAACGCATTGAACAAAAAAGTGTCCATATACTCAATGCATTGAGCATAAAAGTACCTGTATGTTCAGTGGATATGTTATAATAACCCTGAGGTGATTTATGAAGCAGGAAGATATCTATTTACAAAATCCATGGTGGCGCTCAGTCGATAAAATAGATGAAGACAGCAGTATAATGCAGTTCAACAGGAGCAGTTTCAAATTTTTTCCTGCTTTTCTGGATGATGTTGATTTCAACCAAAAGGGAATTTTCACATTGAGAGGGCCACGTCAGGTCGGGAAGACAACTTCCTTAAAACTGATGATCAAGCAGTTGCTCGATTACGGGAATAACCCCTCAGATATCTTATATCTGACCCTTGACAACATCAATGGCAAGGAGGAACTTACAGAGACGATAAAGAACTGGTTGCTACTCAGAAGAAAAGCTTCTTCAAAAAAACAGTTTCTCTTTCTGGACGAAATATCCTTCATAAAAGACTGGCAGTACAGTATCAAGTATCTTTATGACATCAATCTGTTAAACGAAGCCTTTGTTTTTCTAAGCGGTTCGTCTGCCTATGATATCAAACGCTCTTCTGAAAGACTTCCCGGAAGAAGAGGAGCCGGTATTGATTTAATTCAGTTGCCGGTCTCCTTCAGAGAATTCATTCAAACGACCTATAACGAATCCCTGAAGCCGTATTCTCTCTCTGAAATCCTTCATCTGTCTGATTCCGATATAAAACTACTGAATTATGAATATGCCCGGTATATCCCGGATTTCAACATTTACAGAAATGCCGGCGGTTTTCCAAGGGTCATCAACGCTTATTTGAAGGAAAATATGATCAATGATTCGGTATTAAAGGTCTATGAAGATTTTATTCTCGGGGACATTGAAAGATTTTCGAAATCAAGATTTACATTAACCGAGCTGATAAAAAAGACCCCGGGCATTATTGGCCAACGATTCTCATGGCATTCAATCAACAACCACATTAACGCTGTCAGCTCATCGAACACAGTTGAAAGCTATTTCCAGATACTGGGAATGAATTTTATCGCGGCCACCCTCTTCTTCTTTGATCCTTCAAAAAGGGAAATCAACCCAAAGAAGCAGAAGAAGATCTATCCGCTTGATCCGATTATTTCAAGGGTCATCGAAAAACTTTCCGGCAAACAAATTAAAGAGGGAAACGACATTGAATCCCTTGTGCTGGAAAACATATTAAGAATCACCAGAAAAACCACCGAAGGGCTGAACCTTTATTATGGCCCCTATTATTGGTATTCTGCTAAAGGGAAAGAAGTAGATTTCCTTATTGAACAAGATGCCGGCCTTTTCCCGCTGGAAGTTAAATATCAAAATCAGATAAACCGATCGGATTACACCACCATCAAACGAAATTTCAAAGAGGGGTTTCTACTGTCAAAAGACACTGCATTTAGAGATGAAAACGTGCTGATATTGCCAGTTTATTTGTTTTTACTGCTATTGTGATCTCCCGCTGCATGCCCCAGGGCTTCTTGAAGCGAGCGTGCAGCCACAATCCAGTCAGTCCCCTGGTATAATGACCCCATAAATTCACGCCGGCCTTCGGGCCGGTTTTGTTTTGCATGACCATAGGGAATGCCGCCGCTTAACCGTAGCCTTTTTGGCGATTGACAAGGGTGATAACCATAATCATGCGGGTTTCATTCCTGATGTCGAATATGATCCGATAGTCTCCACTTCTGAGTCGATATAATCCCTTATATTTACCTTTGAGCTTTTTGATATCCGGCATCTTTTGATTCTCATCGGACAAAAACAGTTTCAGTTCAGATAAACTCGCCTTGATCTGCTCCTGAATAGCTGACTCAAGTTTATGAAATGTCCTGGCAGCCCTTTTGGAGAGAATGATCTTATACATCCAATTCTTCGCCTTCTTCAAGGTCTTCAGGTTTCAGCGTATCCAATATCTTTGTGATCTCTTCGTTTTCTTGATCACTCACTTCAGAAACATGCATCATTTTCAGATAAGCCTCGTTGATATTTTCTTCTTTCAAGTACAACAACACGGATTCTTCGATCAGAGAACTGGCACTCTTGCC
>CAZVWW010000183.1:0-3890 GCA_964631265.1 uncultured Thermotogaceae bacterium | reverse complement strand
TCTCCCAAATATGTTTTAGCTGGTCTGTTTCGTTATCCGTTTTTCAATGACCTCTTTTACATCACTTTTCCGCTTCCGCCTCTTTTTTCTCTTCTCTGCGGCAGCAAGCATATAGTACCACTTTTGTTAGAGTATGTCAATTACTAAAAACTTTCCCGGGAGTAAAAAATGTGTGAACCGGGTTTCGAGGGCTTTTAAAAACTCCTTATTAATCCACCCATTAAAAGGTCCCAGCCGTTGATGATGACGAAGAGCAGTATCTTAAACGGCATTGATATGAGAACGGGCGGGATCATGATCATTCCCATTGAGAGTAGAATACTTGCCGTTACCATATCGATTATGATGAAGGGGATATAGAGCAAGACGCCCATTTTGAAGGCTATTTCAAGTTCACCCACAATGAATGCGGGGATGATGATCTCCAGTCCGGCATCCTCTATCTCTTCAACCGGTTCCCGATCGGTCGAATTGAGGAGCATGTCCACATTGTCTTCATTATGATGTATCTTCAGCTGTCTGACCATGAACCCTTTAAAGATGTTCCCGGTCTCTGTGAAGAACTCCTGATAGCCAATCTGTTCGTCCCGGTATGGAATATAAGCATCCTCCCATACGCTGTTAAAGACCGGCCACATGATGAAGACAGTCAGAAAGATGGCAAGCGCTATGAGTACCTGGTTTGGAGGTGATTGTCTGGTTCCCATTGCGTTTCGGAGTATACTCATGACAACAACGATCCTGGTGAAAGATGTAAACATCATCAGGATAGAGGGAGCCAATGCCAGTATGGTCAGGATAAGGATGATCTCTAATGTTACAACGAGATCGTTTGGTTCCTGGACCTGGCCAATTCCAAGTTCAAGTGATGGAACCGGTATCGTCGGTTCCGCTGAGGGAACCACTGTTATCATTATTGTCAGTAGGAATAAAATCAGGAGAGGGATTCTCAGCTTCTTAGACAATAGTTGTCATCTACCTTAATCGGAAATTCTGTCTAATCTTTTGATCTGATCTTCGAAGACTTTCTTATTCAGTATTTTTGAAAAAGGTGATTTGTTGCTTTCAGCGTACTTTAAATCTATCTGTTCACGTTCTTTTGGATCGTCAATTTTCTCGACAACCTTTACAGCACCTGCTGAGCTCAGTATCACGTAGTATCTGTCAATGTATTTGATGAGATGGATGTTTGTGTGCTGGTCAAGGACGTGAGTCGCGACTGTTTGAAAAAAGTCACCCTTTGATTTCATCCCCTGTTTACCTCTCATCAACCAGTAAACAAGGAATAGAGCTGCAAAAATAAGAACAGCAGCCAATATAAAAGGCAAGAATGCTCCGAGAACATTTCCTGCCCCTATATTTGTTGCTGTCGAACTCGTTTCCATCTATTTATATTAACCCAATACTTTGGTTAATGCTTCCACAACTCGTGAATGCTGGAATGGCTTGACGATAAAGTCCTTTGCACCGGCCTGTATAGCATCTATTACCATGGCCTGCTGACCCATGGCACTGCATACAATGATCTTTGCGTCGGCATCCTCTGATTTGATCTTTTTGATAGCCTCTATCCCGTTCATTTCGGGCATTGTAATATCCATCGTTGTCACATCAGGTTTCAGCTCTTTATATCTTTCAACCGCCTCTACACCATTTGCAGCCTCCCCGGCAACTTCAAAACCGTTCTTTGATACAATGTCTTTTAATATCATTCTCATGAAAGCCGCATCATCTACTATGAGAACTCTTTTACTCATTTATCATTACCTCCTAATTTTATACGTTATGGTGTACAACGTTTGCTATTTCCAATATCAAAGCGATACTACCATCACCCAAAATAGCCGCACCACTGAATTCGTTGACGTCTTTAAGCAGTTTCCCGAGAGATTTGATAACGATATCATCCTGGCCCAGGAGTCCATCGACGACAAGTCCGTATTTCTTATTTCCGGCCTTGACAATAACCACATGGATGTTATCGGGTTTCTCTTCCTGGGGATGGTTGAATACTTCTTTCAGCCACACGACCGGAATGATCTCTCCGCGTATTACGACCACTTCCCTTGACTGAACAATCTGTATTTCCGATGTGGGAAGGTTTAATGTACTGTCTATCGATACAATCGGGATGGCATAGACGAGATCGGCAACTTTCACAAGCAGGGCCTGTATTATGGCAAGCGTTAAGGGGAGTCTTATGGTGACATTTGTTCCCTTGTTTTTTTCACTTGTCATGGAGATGCTTCCGTTCAAGTTTTCAATGGCCGTCTTGACAACATCCATTCCCACTCCCCGACCTGATACTTCTGTTACCGCGTCATTTGTCGAGAAACCGGGCATGAAAACAAACTGGAAGATCTCTTCATCGTTCAATGACGACGCGCTTACTTCATCGACCAGTCCTCTTTCAATGGCCTTACTTAATATTCTGTCCCTGTCCAGACCTTTTCCGTCATCTATTACTTCAATCACAACATTATTGCCTTCGTGTTTGGCATTTAATCTGACAACTCCGGTTGATGATTTTCCCTTTTTCAATCTTTCGTCTTTTGACTCAACGCCGTGGTCCACCGCATTTCTCAAAAGATGAACAAGGGGATCACCAATCTCTTCAACCACTGTTCTGTCAACCTCGGTATCCTGTCCGGTAATGATGAGGTCCACGTTTTTGTCGTTGTTCCTCGCCAGATCCCTGACCATACGGGGAAATCTGTTAAAGACATAGGAGATCGGCACCATTCTGATCTTCATCACGATATTCTGGAGATCGAGCGTATTCCTGCTCAGTTGTGCCAGACTTTCATCCACGTCCTTTATATCATAGCGCTTCAGCGTTTCATTTATTCTGCTCCTCGAGATGACGAGTTCTGCCATGAGATTCATTAGTGTGTCAAGTTTCTCAGTGTCAACCCGTATAGTTCTTGTTAATTTTGACGATGCGGTTCTTCTCTGTGATTTTGTGCCCTGAGATTCTTGTTCAGGAGATTCCGGTGTTTCAACAATCTTCTCTTCTTTTTCTTCTTCCTGGCTTTCCTCATCTTCTTTAACCGGTTCCTCTTCCATCTCAAGCGCAAAGACCTTTATATTTTCAATCTCTGATATCGTCATCAGTGAATCGACCAGTTTTTGCTGAGACAATTTCGAAAGGAAGACCATTTCAACTTCGTCTTCAAATTCCTCGTCTTCTATCTTCTCAACGCCGGGGATACTCAAGAGGACTTCTGAATCCAACTCTTCCAGTTTATGAAAGACCATGTACATCCTGGCGCTCTTCAGAAGTGTTCCCTCTTCGAGTGTCACCTTCATATAATACGGCGTATAGCCTTCTTCCCTGCCCTCTGTCAACACCATTTTTATCTCTGAAGGCAACTCTATCGGGGATTCAAAATACTCCCTTTCATCACTCTTTTTATCGGGTTTTTCATTCTCCTTTTTCGTTTTTTCTTGAGGCTCAGAGCCTTTTTCAGGTTCGGTTTCAGCTTCTTTCTTAGCTCCGCCTATGTCCTCCACGCTGCCGGTACTGAGGACCTTCTCATACTGCGCGATCAGCTGGGAGATATCCACAGAGCTGTCAGAGTCTCCGGCAACAATAGCACCTGTCATCTTGTCAAGCAGGTCTATCCCTGCAAAGAGCTTATCCATCAGGACCTGTGATACAATCAGCTTGCCGTTTCTTACCAGATCAAATATGTTTTCTATTCTGTGGGAAAGCTTTGCCATGGCCTCGAAGCCCATCGTTCCCGACATCCCCTTCAGGGTATGAATCGTCCTGAATATCTCATTCACCACTTCCATATTATCCGGCTCACGTTCAAGCTGGAGCATCTTTTCATTTAAGGTATTCATGTATTCCCGGGTTTCATCAATAAACCTACTTAGATATTGAT
>CAZVWW010000182.1:0-3939 GCA_964631265.1 uncultured Thermotogaceae bacterium | reverse complement strand
TCTCCTTACCGGACCCGACATTTGGTGGGCTTATCGAAGAAACAGAATAAACGAAACAAAAAAACAGGACGTGAAGCCTCGGCTCCATGTCCTGTTTCTTTTTTATCGAACGACACAATCAAACGTTTCCTTACCAGTTACGACCCTTCTGTCCGTTATCCTGTTGACCATTACCAAACTGATTGCCGTTTCCGGCCTGATTAGAACCGTTGCCATTGCTCCCTGTGTTGCCTTTTCCGGGGTTCGATTGATTGCCTCTTCCCGGACGTGATGAATGACTGTTTCCGGGATGATTGACATTTCCCTTTCCCGAGGTTCTCCCGTTATTACCGGAGTAGCCCGGTCTTTCACTATTACCGGCATAACCCATCTGGTTACCGTTGTTGTTTCCCGGCGCGCCGGAGAGAATGGCCGCCAGTTCCTGCTCTGTGATGTACTGGGGCTCATACTCAAGACCGAGTCGCTCCGCCTGCCTGTTAAAGGCGATCATATGATTCCCCGAAGCGTTCATGAGATTGGCAAATACAGTATCAAGATCGGCGTTATCACTCTGGTCCATCGCTTCCTGAAGATCGAAGATATCCATGTCCTCAATCGTCATCCCGATCAGAACCGCCTCTTCAACCGACCGGCTGCCCTTTGCCACAAGCTCGTCATACAGTTTCTGCAACTCGGGATTTGAAAAGACCCCGACCTCATCTGTTGTTACCGGATCCTCAAGTCCATAGGGAATGATAAGCTCCTCGGCGATAGCATCCATATGCGTCTGCTCACTGCTGGCGATTCTCTCGAATGCCCGAATACCCCACATGTCGGAAAGCGTCAGATAAACATCGCGTGCCAGTTTCTCCTCTTCGCGTACCCAGGAAATCTCATCAATATCCTCCTGTGACAGATCAGCGGCGAATAACCCGCCAACCCCAACCATTAAAACCAAAAAAATCATTACAAATGCTCTCTTCATTTCTCTCACTCCTCTTTTTTTGTTTGACAATGCAATCATACAACCCAATCCTTAAAGAAACCTTAGAACTTGTATTGATTAGAAATCGACTTCTATCCGCGTTTTATTTTTTCTGGCTACAGGTCCCCCGGCCTGTTGCCGCTATCCCGTCATGAGCCCCCTGGCTCATGTCCTTTTTGCTTTTTATCCCCCCCAAACAAAAAACGGAGGCCCAAAAACAGGCCTCCGAGTCATCTATATCATCAGAACTTATTCAGCTTCGTTCAGAATCGTAATCCTTCCCTCAACCTCAGGTGCGATGACTTCCTTTTCCTCAAGATAATCTTTAAACGCATCTCTCAGGAAATGTCTTGTTTCCAGGACGATCTCGCATTCAGCCAGCATCGTATACTTATCGCCGCCACCGGTTAGAAAGTCATTGGCCGCCATGGTATAGGTCTTTTCCATGTCAATCGGCTCACCGTCGATTGTAACCGAGACAATCCGCTCACCGGGTTCCTTTGAGGCGTCAAACGTATATTTCATACCCGCCACCTGAAGGAATCCGCCGCCGGCAGACGGATACCAGGAAACACCATGTTCAAGCGTTTCCCAAATCGTCTTACCCGTGGCCTCGACAACAACAACCGTATTATCAAAGGGAAGCACCGTGTAGATATCCTTGACCGTAATATCACCTTTCGAGATACTCGCCCGGACACCGCCACCATTCTGAATGGCAACATCGGCATCTGTCAACGTGATCAAACTATCCGCGATGACATTCGCCAGATTGGACTCTTTCAGACGAACAGTTGAGCGCTCACCGTCGAGATCGACCTCTGTCTTGCCAACCACATCATCGAGCTTTTTATCCATGGCGGAGATATACTTGTCCGCGAGGACCTTTGCAAACGGATCCTCTTCCAGATTCTCAGACATGAAGACATTCGAGAAATTGAAACCGACCATCTCATCGTTCCAGAAATTCATATTCAACTGACCGACCATCTCCGCATGTTTACCCGCAGACACAAGATAGCTCTCGCCGATCTCTTGGGGGAAAGCAACAATGTCATTGCCGCCACCGAGGACAAAGTCAAAGCCCTCAACCTGCCTGGCAATCTTCGCGTTATCACCATGGCAATGTACAAGACCGACAACAACATCCGCATATTCCCGGACCTCGTTGACATATCGCTCCGCCGCATCAAAGTGATCCATGAAGGTGATCCCCTCAACATTTTTCGGATGTGTATACCAGGCACTGCTATCATCTGTCAGGCCGACAATGGCAAACACGATGCCGTCAACTTCCACAAACACATAAGGACTGAGAAAATCAGGATATCCGGCATCATGATACGTGTTAGCCGAAAGGAACGGGAAATTGGCCAGACCGGCATTTCTCTCCATCACATCAAACGGGAAGTCAAAGTCATGATTGCCAAGAACCATGGCATCATAGCCCATCAGATTCATGATATTAATCACCGGCTCGCCTTCAAAGAGATTGGCAACATTTGTATTATAAGGCGCATCGCCGATATCCAGCATCAGCAGCTTAGACTGCTTCGCTCGCATATCCTTGACATATTCCACCATCTTCGCCATGCCCCCGATAGAATAATTCGCTCCGCGAGGCTTATACGGCGCCACATGCCCGTGAATATCAGCGGTTATAAGCGTTGTAACCGTCTTGAAGCGGGCATCGCCGACAACACTGAATAAAATGGCCGCCGCCTGCTCCCTCGTCAGATTCTCAGTAGAATCCAACAGTTCTTTCGGATAGGCAACGAGCTTCTCTTTCAAACTGGACAGAGAATCCTCTGAATCCACACCAAAAACGATCTTCGAGATCATCGTGGAGAAAGCCTCTCCGGAGATGCCATCCTCAGGATTGAAGGCCTCCGCCGGCTCGATAATCCTCGCAGCGGATAACCCCTCGATGTAGTTCTCGTTTTCATGCCCCTCGGTATCCCCGAAAGAAGGCACCGTGAAAGACTCATCGATTACACCGAGTCCGTCTGAATAACTGAATCGCTTCTCGACATCCTCTTCCACATACATGGGATCGATCTCGGCAAGATAAAAGGCCTTCACCAGCCATTCTGCCGCCACGTCGCGTTTGAGTTCCTCACCGGGCTGAAACTCATATCCGTTTTCAAGAACCCCTTTTTCAAACAAACCCTCAATGGCATAAGCATAACCGCTTTCTCCGATATCTGTGAACTTACAGTCAACAGCAAGCGCTGTCGATGCGAATAGTACAGATATCATGACAACTGTCACCAAAAAAATTTTTCTCATCTTTCTCCTCCTCTAATAGAATAATGGCCTTGAAAAACCCAACATTTGATTGCCAATAATTATAACACAGCCACTTGACCCGTTGTTCATAAAATTCTTAAAAAGCAAGCAGTTGTATCGGAACAGAATCTCAACTTCTTTTTTTGAAGAGAACAAACGGATTCACCGGAACTGGTACGAAGATTCGGAGTATCAGTAGTCCTGTCCCCATGATCCATAGACTATAGATAACACAATCATATATAGTATAATAGACTATGAAACACACAAACACAAACCAAAAAAGGGGGAGACAGAATGGAAAAAGTCAAGATCGGCATCATCATCTGCAACCGCTATCACAACTGCGGCGGAGGAAAATGCTTCAGAGCACTTCAGAAAAAAGAAGGGGCCTTCGACATCTACATGGGCAAAGAGGTGGAAATTGGGGCCTACACAACCTGCGGAGGCTGCCCGGGCGGTAACATCGAATACGTCCCGGCTGAGATGAAGAAGAACGGCATCGACGTCATCCACTTTGCCACCGGCATGCTCGTGGGCTACCCGCCGTGCAAAAACGTTGACTACTTCAAAAGATTCATCGAGGAAAAATACAACATGCAAGTGGTGCTCGGAACCCACCCGATCCCCGAATCCTATTACAACACCCATAACAAACTCGAAACATGGACCTCACCGGTCTGGCA
>CAZVWW010000181.1:0-4009 GCA_964631265.1 uncultured Thermotogaceae bacterium | reverse complement strand
AATCCTATTACAACACCCATAACAAACTCGAAACATGGACCTCACCGGTCTGGCAGAAGAGAATCGCAAACGTTTTGAAGGGCGAGGAGATGCGATTGGCTTATAACTAACAGCACGCCCCAACAACAATAATAATCCCCGAGCCTCGCTGAGTCTCAAAGCTCGCTTCAATCAACTGGGTCGGAACGTTATACCCCCAGTTCTTGTATAATCCCCGAACCTCGCTTCGACCCCCCTGGGTCGAAGCGTTATATCAACCAAACACCCCCCAGGGTGTTTTCCTCTCCCATAAATTAAAAAAGCGTCTTTGAATTCCCCTTTCCCCTCATCATTCCCGAACCTCCCTTCAATCCACTGCACCGGAACGTTATATCCCCTCTCCTCCTATAACCCCCAAACCTCGCTTCGACCCCCCAGGGTGTTTTCCACTCTCATAAATAAAGAAGCTGTCTTTGATTTCAACATTTTTTATGGTAAAATCAAGGACAAAAGATGTTTACTATTTTAACTCATTTAAACCATAAACCCCCTAAACCGATTATATAATTAATAAATATACACTTGAAAGAATTGAATATAATTTTGTTTCATACAACCCTTTTCCTTATAATAAAGAATTGTTATCGTATCAATCAAACGGACTGGACGGATTAAAATGCAGAACGAATACAAAATGTCATATCTCCTTGGCGGGCTTTATTACAATGAAACCATTTTGATTAACCGGGAATTCGATGACTACCATGAAACGAAAACCATAAAGGATGAGATTGTCAAACAAAATCTCTTAAAAACAAAAAAAGAACGCACCGCCAAAAGAATGGCAAGCGAGATCATCCCCAGAATTGAAAGCCTGACAGACGAACAAAGAGAGATCCTGAAAACCGGATCGCGGGAAGAGAAGAAGCAAATCCTCTGGTTGGCGTGTTGCAAAACCTACCGGTTCATTAATGAATTTGCCCGGGACATATTGCATGAATACACCATCGCAGCGCGAAAAAAGATTACCACCAACGATTACGAGGCCTTTTACAACAACAAGGCAGACAAATCGAATAAACTGGCCTCTTTGAAAGAATCAACCCGGAAAAAACTCAGAGCCGTGTTGTTCAAAATGATGCGGGAGGCAGAGATGATCAACCGGGAAAAAGAAATAATCCCGGTGATCCTCTCAAAAAAAGTCAGAGAGAGCATCAAAAGAGACGATCCGAACGACCTGCTCATATTCCCGGAAATCCGTCAATAGGGGGAAATTATAAATGCGAAAAAAACTGTCTCGAAGGGAAAGACTGGAATACCTGTTGAACAAGATGTCAAGCCAGGAATTCTTGAATAAAGAAGGGCTCGGGAACGAAGTCCCCTTTTTCATCTGCGATTTCGAGCCCTCCGAGAAGTTCGAGATGCAGGATGACATCGAACTGCTGAAAGCCAACCTGAAAAAAGTCGCGGTTCCGGTCCTTGACATCAACCTCTATGACCTCACAAAAGAACTGCTCAACAAACGCAACTTGTGGAAGAAAGTCATCCAAAGGGAAGAGAAGATGAAAAAAGCAAAACTCCTTGAAACCCTTCAAAACATACTCGATCCCGAGAGATACCTCATCCCGGCGATTGCGGAAAAAATGAAAGAAAAGGCGTTCCGTATCATGTTCTTAACAGGTATCGGCGAAGTCTTCCCCTATATCCGGTCCCACAACATCCTCAACAACCTCCAAAGCACCGCCAAAGAAAGGCCGACTGTTATGTTCTTCCCCGGCGAATACCGATACAGCATAACAGAAGGCACATCGCTCGACCTGTTCGGAAGACTCCATAACGACAGGTATTACCGGGCGTTTAACATATATACCTTTGAAAGGTGAAAGCGGGTGTCACAATGAGAATAAACGATCTCTTCCTGAAAAACATCAACCGGCAGATAGAAGGCGTTATCAAGGCCGACGATAACACAATGCTCCTGACGGAGCTTGAGGAATATGTCATCACCAGCGAAAACGAATCCAATCTGAACGATTTCCTCAGGGCCTACAACAACTACGCAGGCGGCAACGGCGTCTGGATATCCGGCTTTTTCGGCTCGGGGAAATCCCATCTCTTGAAAATGCTGTCCATCGTCCTTGAAAACAAAACGATAAAAGGGAAAAACTCGCTCGACGTCTTTTCAAAAAAAACGGATGATCAATTCCTGAGAGCCGAGCTCAAAAAAGCTTCAAAAATTCCGAGCGACAACATCCTCTTCAACATCGACCAAAAAGCCGATGTCATCTCCTCAAAACAGGCGGATGCCGTCTTGAAAGTCTTCTTGAAAGTGTTCAACGAACACTGCGGATACTTCGGGAAACAACCCTATATCGCAAAATTCGAAAGAGACCTTGACAAAAGAGGATTGCTGGAAGCCTTCAAAAAAGCCTTTCAACAACAGGCCAAAATCCCCTGGGAAGAAGGCCGGGAGCAGGTGGAATTCGAAACCGAAAACCTGGCACAGGCCTATGGAGAAGTAACAGGCAACAGCCCCGAAAAATCAGAGGACATCCTCGACCGATACAGCAAGCATTATCACCTGTCCATCGAAGACTTCGCCGATATGGTGAAAGACTACATCGACAGCAAAGAAGACGGATTCCGGCTGAACTTTTTCGTGGATGAAGTCGGACAATACATCGCCGGGGAAACCAAACTCATGACCAACCTCCAAACCATCGCCGAAAGCCTGAACACCAAATGCCGCGGGCGCGCCTGGCTCGTCGTAACCGCTCAGGAAGACATGGACACGGTCATCGGGGACGTTGGCGGACAGCAGAGCAACGATTTCTCCAAGATCCAGGACCGGTTCAAGATCAGAATGAAACTCACCAGCCGGGATGTTGCCGAAGTCATCCAAAAAAGACTGCTGAAAAAGAAAGCGTCGGCACACCAAATCCTGGCCCAACGGTACGAACAGGAAAAAAACAACTTCTCCACCCTGTTTTCCTTTTCAGACGGCACAAAGACCTATAAGAACTTCAAGGACCAGGAAGACTTTATCGACACCTACCCCTTCATCCCCTACCAATACGAGCTTTTCCAATCCTCGATCCAACAACTCTCTGATCACAACGCCCTGGAGGGCAAACACAGCTCGGTCGGAGAGCGTTCCATGCTGGGGGTCTTCCAAAAAGTGGTGCAGACCATTGAAAACGAACAAATCGGAAAACTCGCCACCTTCGATAAAATGTTCGAAGGCATCAAAAACGCCCTGAAGTCCAGCATTCAGCAGGCGATCATCAGCGCGGAAAGGAATATCGGCAACAAAAACCCGCTGGCAGTGAAACTCTTGAAAATTCTCTTACTGGTTAAATACGTCCCCCAGTTCAAGTCCACCCCGGAGAATCTCACGACGCTGCTCATCGACGGGTTCAACGTGAACCTTAAAAAACTGAGACAAGACGTTCAGACAGCCCTCAACCGGCTTGAAACGGAAACCTATATCCAAAAGGCCGGCGACCGTTACGAATATCTCACCGACGAGGAAAAAGACGTGGAGCGCGAGATCAAAAACACCGACTGCCCGAGAAGCGAAGTCGAAAAAGAGCTTGAGAAGTTGATTTTCGAAGAGATCTTTGTTGAAAGAAAAATCCAATTCAGGGAAAACGGGCAATACTTCAACGTCAACCGGAAGATAGACGACCAGCTCGCCGGAAAAGAAACCGGGGAAGTCTCTCTGAACGTCATCACCCCGTTAAACGAAGACGCCGGCGAACCGGACAGAATCACGATGAAATCAGCCGGCAACAACCGGGAGATGCTCATCAGCCTTGAGCCCGATGACAGCGTCATCAAAGAACTGAAAAAGACCATCCAGACAGCCCGCTACACGAGAAACAACCTCCACAACACCGAAAATCCCAACGTCAAACGGATCATAAGCGAAAAATACGAGATCAACCAACAGAGAAACACGAAACTCCGGGAAAAACTAAAAGAACTGATAAACAACGCCGATATCTACATAGCCGGCAGAAGAGAGAAA
>CAZVWW010000180.1:0-4014 GCA_964631265.1 uncultured Thermotogaceae bacterium | reverse complement strand
AAACACGAAGGACCGAAGAATAAACTTGGCGGCATGCCGCCAAGTTTATTCGAATTTTTGTATACCCTTTCGGGTTCAGGCCAAACCGTCCCTCCAGCGACTTTTATTTTCCCTGAACGGTGGCAATCGTTGAACGAACAGGAATGTTCTCAGCGTGCAGCCCCGGCGTTTGACCGTGTAAATCAAACTCGATATTCACTTCAGGTCTGAAGATGAGGACGTGTGTGGATCCTCCGAAGTGGAACATCCCCAGTTGGTCGCCCTTATCGACATGCTGCCCTTCATAAACTGTTATTTCATTAGAAGACACCTCTGCCATTCCAACAAACATAATACACATCAGCCCGATATCCGGATTATCCGCCTTGATGAAAATCAACGCTCTGGAAGCCACTTGGGTGATATAGGCCTGGGATCTGTTGGGACTGGCAGGATCATACCCCTCCGATAATGCCTGGGCATAATAAGAACCATCTAACAGGTGTGTCTTCACAATCGTCCCACTCACCGGGCTATGCCATCGATGATAGCTTAGGGCACTTAAAAAGGCCTGATAGATTGTTCCCCCTTCAAAAAGCTCTGCTAAAGGATCCCCTGCCAGCATATGCGAAAGGGAGTAGGGTTGTTTTTTGATCCAGAACTGATCATGAAGTTGTACATTTTTGGCGATCCGGTACGGGGCCGATTCACAGGCGTTGTTGATGACAGAGTTATCGTCCGGGCTTTCAACAGGGCGCCTGCCTTCTCGAAATTCACGGGTGAAAAAGTCGTCCCAGGATTCAAACCCATGATAAGGTTTGGACGGGTCACATTTGAAATCCTGTACAAATGTGGGCATGGCCTTCATGGCGTCGCGTCCAAACCAGCCTGTTTTCGGATTGTCATTGAGTACATATCGCGAATCGGGGGAACCCAAAAAGACTGCCCATTGACTCAAGATCTTTTTGAGCTGTTGATTCACTTGTTCATCCAAAAAAGCGGTCGTTCCCGCCGGCGTTCCCATGGCCCGGTCCAAAATCGCGTTAATGGGAAATCCCACTAAACCGGTTTGGTTGAATTCCGGCGCCCGGGTCAAAACGTCGTTCAGCATCTGCAGCATCTGTTTGTAGTCTTTCACTTCAGGCTTCCCGGAAGGGCCTGCTGAATTGTCAGGGACAGCCGGGACTTGCTCAAACATTTCTGTAAAAAGCATGAACAGTTCCGGATCCTCTTCAATAATCTCTTGAAACTCCTGGATGACCGGTTGCAAAGTTGCAGATAAAGAAAAGGTTGCCAGCAATAAAGCCATACACAAAATCATTATCCATCGTTTCCAGTTTACCATCATACGATATTCCTCCCTTTCTAACCACTAAACAGGTCCTTATGGTTAGCGCTTTCTTTGAATAACACTGATTAGGGGCTGCTGAATAACCCAAAACACCCACTCATGCCTCGCTGCAAATTCCCCGGCCCGGAGCAGAAAATGGATCAAACAGATGCCCTCGATTGTTTAAAAACCCCCTAAATACAAAGACACAAATTGGTTTTTAATGTCGGATAAAGACTTCTTTTGATGCCGTTTCCTTTTTGTTGACATAGTTACGCACACTGGAATAGCTGATGTCATAACCCGCTTCTATGAGCTTTTCATGAATCTCGACGATGGTCAACAACCGTTTATTGCTCCCCAGCTCTTTGCGCTTTTTGTTGATCGCCAGCTTTTCTTCTATAAACTTTTCAATGATCGGTGTCATCTTGGGCTTGTGGGGGTTTTTCCGCTCGTATTTCGGCGTCTTGACAATTTCCTCGATGATTTCTTCTTTGTCAACGTTTTTTCCATCTGCTGTTTCAAGTTTTTGGAGTTCTTCCCGGTAAGCGTTCAGATATTTTCCCACGGTGTTTCGGCTGATGCCCATCTCCCTGGCTATGGCTCTTTTTGATTTCCCTCTTTGTATCGCTTCGATTATGATCTTCTGTTTTTGAGCCAACGTTATCATCTCCGTTATCCCTCCGCTTCAATATTTTTTTCATGGAGACATTATAATTCATTTCTGCTTACTCAAAAACCTCCGTTACATATGTTGATCGTACAAATTGTTGTCAGTTCTTTGAAAATTGATCTGTTCATACAATCACCGGAGAAAATTATATCATTTTTTTGCTTATTTTTTAAGAACCGTCCCTCCGGTTTTTTCTCTAGAATGAGGCTGATTTCTTTAATGTTATAATCATCTTGCAGACCAAATATGAAAGGAGAAGAGGCGATGTACAAAACGACGACCTTGAAACAGGGGTTAAGAAAACTTAAGAAAAGGGAATTGGTTATTCTTGGGGAAAATCATGGGATTGATGCTCCTTCCAAATTGAAGAAAGAAGAACTGATCATGGCGCTAAATGACCTTTTACCAAAAAAATTTGCAGAGGAAATCATGTATTTTTCACCCAATGAACTGATGCTCTATTCCGACGGCTTTAGACAAATGTTTGATGGCTTTGATCAGAATCAGTTAAAGGAATCGCTTGAATATATGAAGGATGATGGTCTTTTTCCGGACCTTCTTGGTGATATGGACAACAATGACTCTATGGAAATGATGTTTCAGGCCTTTGATTTGATGAAGAACATGGTAATGGAAGACAATATCGATAGTCTTAATTTTTTAATCAATATGGGTTACGCTTTTCCTTCAACAAAGGATTTTTATACAACTGTGAAATTGCCAGTGGAGTTAAAAGAGGTGTTTAAAAATACTCTGAAGGAAAGAGGCGAAGAAGTTTTTGACTATCAGACACTTCAATTGTACATTTTCTCACTGACGAACCTTTACGGAGTTTGTTCCTATCATCAACTGCACAAGGTGTATAAGAAAATAACAGGCTCTCCTTTGACGCTGAAAAAAGTCAGAGACTATGTGTTGAAGTTCTCTGAGAAAAGCTCCTTATGCGAAGCCGCGGACAATTATCTTTATAACAACGTGTTAGATGAAGAAGAGTTTGAATTGATCGTTGATTCCGATCTTAATAGAGACTATTACTTTCCCACAGAAGAGGAACTATCCGCTTACGGTTACAGTTTTTTTAGGCCGAAGGCGCTAAAAATCTATAACGAACTTAAGGAGATAGTTTTAGAACATTCCAAAATCGAAGATATCGATAACGAGGAATTTGTCAGTTACAAAGAGGCTTTGGATTGGGATTATGATATGGAAGTGGCAGCATACGAGGGGATCCTTGATGAGGTCATGTTTTCTGCCAAAATGGGCTATGGCCTTTATGGTTTTATTAAAATCCTCGATAATGAGCTCTGCAAATTTGACTCATTGAAGGACATGAATCGCGCCTTTTCCCTGTATCATAAACTGCAGGAAACCACGAGAAAATGGCCGTTAAAAGGGGCTTTATATTCTGAGCTTTGAGTGTCAGGACAAAAAAGGAGAAAAATAACTTGCTTTTAGCAACCAGAGGGTCTGTCCTGCTCATCAAAACCCCTTATAAAAACACCGGTATTAGAGCTATGATTATCAGAATGATGACAGCTACAATTCCAATAATCATCCAATTCCGCTTTTTGTTGTCATTTTTCTGTTGGAGCTCTTCTGAACGCTCCATCGGTTCTGCTTTCGTTCCCTCCATACTACTTTTAATATGCTCTATGCGATCCAAAAAGAGGAAGCCGAATCCCAACACAGCAAAAAAAATACCGATACAGGAAACAGCTCCAATCAGCATTGCCGGTTGATCATTAAAAGTCACTAATACGGTGCCAACCGTCAGGATAGATAGTATTAGAAAGAACCATCCCAGAACCTCGGTCATGATATGATTGATTTTTTTCAACTTTCTATCATCCTTTCTGGTGGTGTGCGTTTTTATTATATCATGCTGCAGTTTTAGAATGAGTCACCAGAGGGACAGACCCTTTGGTGACGGAAAGTATAATGACCATATGGTCATGATATCACATTTCTTTTCCTTTCTCAACACTCTGTTGCCCTCCATTTCATTCAAGTTCAGTTTGAGAATCGAGCACAA
>CAZVWW010000179.1:0-4062 GCA_964631265.1 uncultured Thermotogaceae bacterium | reverse complement strand
AACGGAATAAAAGAAGACGTAGGAGACATCTCCGATGTCAATCCCCATCTCCAGGGTGGTCGTGGCTATCATAATGCGATGTTCCCCGGAATCTTTGAAGGTGTTTTCCGTTTTTTCCCTGATTCCCCGGCCGATTGACCCATGATGCAGTAAGGGCACATACCCCTTCCGGTCGAGATAGTGATTCAGCACCTCCGCCTCCTGTTTGCTGGACGTGAAGATGATACATTTTCCGCTGGATTGAAGCATTTTGTCGATATCCTCTTTGAGGGCTTCGAGCGAACGCCTTCTCACCAGCAGCATCTTGTCCGATTGCTTTGAATCTCCCACGTGAACCGTCTCTCTGTCACTGCCGCCTTTCAACCAATCCAGTACTTCCTCCGGATTCCCGATGGTGGCACTCATGGCAATCCGCTGGACTCGATAACGGCTGAGATTGTCCATCCGCTCTATCAGCGATGCGAGTTGCGCCCCTCTGGGCCCGTTGATCAGGGCATGCAGCTCATCGATCAGCATAAAACGGACATTCTGAAAGAAGGCCTGCTGATCGATCTTTTTCGAGACAAACATGCCTTCAAGCGATTCAGGTGTTGTGACAATGATCGACGATCCTTTGAGGGCCAGTGTCTTCTCCCGCTTTGAGACATCCCCGTGCCAGCTGTACACCGTCAGCGGCGTCCTGGATGTCAGTTTCTTGATCCGGGCATAGATATCATTGATAAGCGCCTTTAACGGGGCAACATAGAACATCACAGGAGTTTTGGAGTTGTAGAACTCCCCCTCTGTCAGAAGAGTGGATAACACCGGGAGAAGCGCCGCTTCAGTCTTCCCGGAGGCGGTGCCGGCTGTCAGCAGGGTGTTGCCCCCCTGGTTAATCGATTCATATGCCTTTCTCTGTAGGCTCCTGAGCCCCCGCCACCCCATGTCTTTGAAAAGTGTCTTCCCAATCTGGACATCAACTGTTGTTTCCATCATTCATCCCCCTCTGTTGTCTCGAGTTTCAGATAAATCGTCTCCACATCTTCGATGGGTGTCCCCGGTTCCGGTTTCTGTTCGACGACGATACCGTCCCCTTCAACAACGACCTTTGATGAGGCCAATCCCACCGTGTTCAGGATGTCGGTTACATCCTTTTTGGTGTAGTTCCTGAAATCGGGGATCTTCCACCCCGTTACCATAATTTTGTCCGGGCTCCTTTTTTTCGGTGCGGTGATGATCTTCACAATCTCCCCGGTAACCTCCCGGAAAACCGGAGCGGCGACATCCCCGCCGTAATAGTATTCACCCTTCGGTTCGTCGATCGAAATCAGCATGGTATAAGCCGGATCGTCGGCCGGGAAAAAACCGACAAGACTCGATACATACCTTCCCTGAACATACCCCCTGCCGGCAAACGCCTTTTGTGCCGTTCCGGTCTTCGCCGCTATACTGATCCCCTTGACAGCTGCTTTTTTGCCGGATCCACTCTCGACCGTCTCTACCATCATGGCCTTGAGCTTTTTGGCCACATCTTCCTGATAGACCCGGTGTGTCTCAGTCTTCCCATCCTCTGCCAGGAGGGTCGGCGAGATGTAAACCCCGTCATTGGCAATCGTGTTCATGGCCGCTGTCAGCTGGATACCCGTGACCGCAATCCCCTGGCCCATGGCCATCTGAATGCCGGTTAACCGGTTCCATGAATCCGGCGGATGAAGGATACCTGACACCTCACGGGGAAGCTCTATACCTGTTTTTTTTCCAAACCCAAGCTCCCTCAGTTCATTGTAGAATGTCCAGTCTCCCATGTTTTTCAGAAAATCAAGGGCGATTTCAACAGTTGCCACATTGCAGGAGTTGGCCAGGGCCTGGGTTGTATCGATTCTGCCGTGAACATGTGTATCCCCGATGACAGTGGGCAGGTCGCTGAAGGGTTTTATCTTCCCTGTGCAGGTAAATTCCTCGTTCATATCGAGCTGTGAATATTTTAAGGCCATGGCAAAGGTAAACGGTTTCATGGCGGATCCCGGTTCATAGACTCCCATAACCGGTGCGTTCCAACCGAGTGTACTGTACATGGCCTTGATTTTTCCGGAGTGGGTTTCCATTATCAGACCCAGACATGAGTCCGCATCATTTTCTCTTTTAGCCTTTTCAAGTGCGTTATAGAGTATCATCTGATACCTCAGATCCAGAGACAGACTGATGTTGCCACCGTTTTCGGGCTGTTCAATATTCGTTATCGCCCCCAGTCTGTTGTAGACACCGAGTTTCTCGAAGTCCACCTGTCCCTTTTTCTTTGGTGAGAGAACGTTGTTGAACGCTTTTTCAACACCGTTAACACCTCCTCCGAAGGAATCGACACTTCCGATCACCTGTTCAAGATAAGGGTAGAGGATATTCCGCTGACTGACGGCATCCTGTGAGACGAAGTGATAAAGGGGCGTTTCAAGCTTGATCGGCTTAAACTCACTCGAACCGATTCTGATAAACGAAGTGGAATCCAGTCTCTCCTCTATGTAATCTCTGGAGACATCGAAATAGTCCTCCAGCTGGGAATAAACAACATCGGAATCCACCCGATCCAGTTTGAGGACTTTCTTAAAGATATTCGTATCGAAATAATAATAGAATTTTTGTGTGTTACTGACGACCGGTATGCCTCTGGCATCATATATGATACCCCTGGCGGGGTACAAGGAAAGCATCTCTAAAGGAAAACTCGTCCTGTCTTCTCCCTCCAGTGAGAGAATGAGCACACGAACGATTAAAACCAGGAAGAAGATGAAAAAGACGGCTGTTACAAACCGGACTCTTCTTTCATTCACTTGATACCTGTTCCTGGTTTAAGAGTATCACATCACTGTAGGCGGCAATCTTCTGATTATACTCACTGATCTGCTCTTCCATCTCATGGATCTCCAACCTCATCTGAGATGTCTCAGCTTTCATACGGGAGGTCTGAACCCCCATCATAAACGGAAACAGAAAGGCCCCCAACAGTACAATTGTTAACAAAACGACCTTGAATGCCGCCATGAGCAAAGCGGACAAGTGACCAACAGATACACCTTTTTTCTCGTCAGTTATGGTCCCCGTAACTGCTCCTGAATGCTGGTTATATCTGTCGGATTGCTTCAAATAGGACATACAATCCCCCCAATGATGAACATAATTCCCCTTAGATCATAAAAAAAATAAAAATAATTAAATCAATTCCGCCACCCTGACTTTCGCACTTCTCGCCCGTCTGTTGTCTTCCACCTCTCCCGTGGTCGGCGTCAACGGTTTCTTTGTCAGGATCCTGAGTCCATTCCCTTTCCTTTCCCGGAAGAAGTTCTTAACGATTCTATCCTCAAGGGAATGAAATGCGATTACTATAATTCTACCACCTTTGTTTAAAATATTCAAGGATTTCTTCAATCCGTCTTCAAGTTCCTCTAATTCACGGTTCACGTAAATGCGGACTGCCTGAAATGTTCTGGTCGCAAAATGTTTACGCATCTTCTTTCTGACTTTAACAGGAATCCCTTCTTTGACAGCCTGGACAAGATCGCCGGTTGTGTTCAGTGGCCGGTTGGCACAGATCTGTCTGGCAATCGATCTCGCAAAACGCTCCTCGCCGTATTTTCGGATGATCTCTTCCAGTTTATCCTGTTTCATATCATTGAGTACCTCACCGGCCGTCTGACCGCTGTGTATATCCATCCTCATATCAAGTGGCCCGTCGGCCCGGAAACTGAATCCGCGTTGCTCATAATCGAGCTGATAGGACGAGACCCCCAGGTCAAAGAGGATACCGTCGATCTTTTTGATGTTCAATCCGTGGAGGACAATATCGATGTCGGTGTAATTGGCCCGGAAGAGTTGAAGGCGGTCTTCGTATTCTTTCAGTCTTTCCCCGCCCCATTTTAATATCTGAATATCCTTGTCGATACCGATCACACGCGCCCCTGGAAACCGCCTGAGTATCTCAAGGCTGTGCCCTCCCTCTCCGAAGGTGGCATCCACGTATATACCGTCTTCTTTTGTCACGAGATTCTCTATTGCCTCGTCGCGCATGACGCTTATATGGTATTTGGCTTC
>CAZVWW010000178.1:0-4135 GCA_964631265.1 uncultured Thermotogaceae bacterium | reverse complement strand
TTATCCGGCGAACAAGATCAGCACCATCCAGGAAAAACAGATCGCCACCCTCGCAAAGAATATTTTTCCCGTTGAACTGGACGGGACATTCGACGACTGCCAGCGCATTGTCAAAAGGGCGCTGAACGATTCAGAACTGACTGCCGGCAGACGCTATACCACCGCCAATTCGATCAACATTGCCAGACTGCTCCCGCAGATGGTCTATTATTTCCGGGCGTTGGCACAGCTCGACAATCTACCGGGAAGAGACATTGTCGTATCCGTACCGAGCGGGAATTTCGGCAATCTGACGGCCGGGCTGATGGCCAAACGGATGGGTCTTGCGGTCAAGCAATTTGTCGCCGCCACTAATGTCAACGATGTGGTTCCCCGCTATCTACAGAGTGGGGTCTATACCCCCAAACCCTCAAAAGAGACCCTGTCCAATGCGATGGATGTCGGAGACCCCAGTAATTTCGAGCGGATACTCGCGTTGTACGACAACGATTCAAAACAGATCAGTAACGATATTCAGGGCTACTCATTCACGGATGATGATACCCTCAAGGCCATCAAAACCGTTTATGAGCGAACCGGCTACTGCATGGACCCCCATGGCGCTGTAGGCCAGCTGGGCCTTGAGAAAGCCATCACCAATACCGAAAAGACCGGAATATTCCTGGAAACCGCACATCCGGTAAAATTCCAAAGCAGCTTGAATCAGTTGGATATCAAAGTCCCTGTCCCGGAAAGACTGAAATCCTATCTAAAACGGGAGAAAAAATCCTATCCGATGAGCAATCTTTATCAAGAGGTTGTTCAGTTCTTAAAGGCCCATTCTCTGGATTGAAGAAAAAATCGTGGTCCGGGATCCGGGGTCTGGAAAAAAGCAAAAGGACTGTGAAGTCGTTTTTTGTTCTCTAAACCCCGTACCCTTCTTAGATTCTGAATCACACGATTCGTTACCCGTGTTTGTTAAAAGAATTAATACCTTCACGTACAACATGAGGCTTACAACCAGACAACATATGTTAAAATAGAGTACCCTAAAATTGGTGGTCAAAATGCCTAAACTCAAAATGGAGAGATTACCCGAGGCGATGCGCAAGACCTTGGGTTTCTTGTTCAAAAACTATACCGAAGATGAACTGTTCAGTGTTGTAGACGCCTATGAGTATGCGAAGATGTGTCACAGTTCTCAGATGCGGAAATCAGGAGAGCCCTATATCAACCATCCGTTAAACGTCGCGCTCATCCTGGCCAGGCTGAATCTGGACATTGTGAGCGTCAAGGCGGGGCTGCTTCATGATGTTGTTGAAGATACCGAAATAACCTCGGACGAGCTTAGAATGCGCTTTGGAAACGACGTTGCCCGAATCGTCGAAGGGGTGACAAAAATAGATAAGATCGACATCTCAAGGGCAAAGATCGATAAAAAGGCCGAGACCGTCTTGAAGATGTTCTTTGCCATGGCGCAGGATATCCGCGTTATCCTGGTCAAGCTTGCCGACAGGCTCCACAACATGAGAACACTCGACGCCATGCCTCGTTTCAAGCAGGAGGAAAAGGCACGGGAGACCTTTCAGATCTTCACCCCCATCGCACACCGCCTTGGTATCCACACCATCAAATGGCAGTTGGAAGACCTTGCGTTCAAATATCTCTACCCGGAAGAGTATTCAAAAATATCGGAAACCGTGGCTGAAAAACGGGCCAACCGGGAGCTCATCACGGAGGAATACAAAAGCCTCATGCAGCTTTCCCTGGCCAGGCACGGCCTGGAATGTGACATATCCGGCAGAGAGAAGCACTTCTACAGTATCTGGCAGAAGATGCGGCAGAAGGGCAAATCCTTCGACGAGATCTACGATCTGATTGCTCTGCGGGTTATCACAAAGAGCGAGAAAGAATGCTACTATGTCATGGGGCTCGTGCACAGTCTTTGGAAACCCATTCCCGGCAGGGTCAAGGATTACATCGCAACGCCGAAATCGAACGGCTACCGCTCCCTTCACACGACCGTTATCACTCACAGGGGAGAACCGCTGGAGATACAGATCAGAAGCCAGGAGATGCACAATGAGGCTGAATACGGTCTGGCTGCCCACTGGATCTACAAAGAGGGGAAGATGTCGAAATATCAGCAGAATTGGCTCAAGCAGCTTCGAGAATGGCATCAGGACTACGAACAGGGCGTCACAGGACTCAAGGAATTTCAGAACGAGCTTCAGCTCGAGGAGGTCTATGTCTTCACCCCCAAGGGAGAGGTCAAACACCTGCCTTCAGGCGCCACGCCTATCGATTTCGCCTACTCGATCCATACCGAGGTGGGGCATCATTTCGCCGGTGCCAAAGTGAACGGAAAGATCGTCCAGAACGATTATCAGCTTAAGAACGGGGATATCATCGAGGTTATTGTGAATAAAAACAGCAACGGCCCCAGTCTGGACTGGTTAAAAAACGCCCGTTCCTCGAGCACAAGGGCCAAGATCAGACGGTTCTTCAAAAAACAGGACTCTCAACGCTATCTCGAAAAGGGTCGGGAGATCCTTCGAAAGGCATCCAAACGCCTCAACAAATCCATTGACGAGATCATAGAATCGGATGAGCTGCAGTCTCTTACAGGTCATGATAACCGGTTTACCGAGAATGATATCGTTATGAAGATCGGGGAGTCGGACTACAACAGTGAGGAGATCGTCGATCTCTTCAAAACGGAAGAGGAAACGGACGAAGCCTTGAAATTGCCCGATGAAAAGAAGATCAAAAGCAAGAACACCGTCATCGTCAACGGACAGAGCGGCCTGGATGTCCGGATAGCCCATTGCTGCAATCCCGTCCCGGGAGACAAGGTCGTCGGGATATTGAGTAAGAAGGGGATTACGATACATGCGGAAAACTGCAAAAATGTCAAGAATGTGACGGAAGGGGATATTGTCAATGTCCAATGGGGGGATACGGAAGATGAATACTACGCCGCCAACATCGTTCTCGAGACATTCGACACATCGGGCAAGGTTCTCAAGGACATTGTACAAAAGGCCAAAGACAGAAATCTTAAGATAAAGGAAGTCAATTCGAGATTCAACAACTGGGATTATGTTGTTTATACCATCAGCCTCTATGTTCGATCAAAGAAGCAGTTAAACGACATCATCGAGTACTGGAAGAATCTCAAGGGGGTCTCGAAGGTATACCGGACAAGGGGGAAAGGATGAGAGCAGTCATACAAAGGGTCACAGAGGCCGCTGTCCATGTTGATGAAGGCATAACCGGCAGTATTGAAAATGGATTGACGGTGCTGCTCGGCGTTAAAGAAACGGATACGGAGCGTGATATCGATTGGATTGCCGGCAAGATCGCCGGGCTCAGGATATTCAACGATGAAGACGGAAAACTCAATCTGTCGGTCAAGGATGTGGGAGGCAGTGTTCTCCTTGTTTCACAGTTCACGCTGCTCGGCGATGCCAGAAAGGGAAGAAGGCCCTCTTACAAAGAGGCGGCAGGTCCGGAAAAGGCTTATGACTACTATCAAAAATGCGGAGAGGCACTGCAGGCAAACGGATTGAGGGTTGAATGGGGACGATTTCAGGCGCATATGCGTGTTTCGCTGGTCAATGACGGACCGGTCACCATCCTGCTGGACTCGGAGAAACAGTTTTGAAAACCCCAAGCCTGTTATTACACATCTGTTGTGCACCGGATGCCACCATCGCCCATCTCAAGCTGAAAGGTGAGTTTGAGACAACGGGCTATTTCGGGAATTCGAACATACAACCCGGGCAGGAGTATCTCAAACGGCTTGACGCAACGAAGCGCCTCGCGCAAAAGCAGAACCTCCGGGTTGTTTACGGTCACTATAACCCTCAGCGATGGCTGGATGAGATGAAAGGTTTAGAGAACCTCCCGGAGGGAGGGGCAAGATGCAGAAAATGCATCTATCTCAATCTGCTGGAAACCGCCGAGAAAGCGCGGGAAATGACTATCGAATCGTTTACTACCTCCCTGTCAACCAGCCCGCACAAGGATGTCCAATGGTTGGAACGCGCGGGCAAGGCCTGTGAGGAGAAAACGGGTGTCAGATACATTCACCGGATCTTCAGAAAAGACAACGGGTTTCTTGCGAGTGTGAAACTCTCGCAGAAATACGGGC
>CAZVWW010000177.1:0-4160 GCA_964631265.1 uncultured Thermotogaceae bacterium | reverse complement strand
TCTCCTTCTGACCTTTGTAAAGCCGCACTGCCTGTTGATCGATCAAATCGATTGCCGGATATATCGTCATCTTTCTCACCTGCTTTTAGTTTTTAAGCCGTTCACAATCTCTTGAATCCCCCCAGAAAGCTTTTCCCCGCGAAAGAGGACTTCTCGGGATGAAACTGAACCCCGATGATGTTCTCCCGCCTGACCGCACTGACAAATCTTATCACATTTCCCGCCTCCCCATGCGAGGTAAAACCGTATTCAAACGCTCTATCCCGCGGGGGCAGATAATAGGAATGCACAAAATAAAAGTAACTCTCCCGGGGGATATCGGCTGTCAATTCATCAGAGGGAAAACGGACACTGTTCCAGCCCATGTGAGGCGTCTGAACGCCCTGAAAACGGACAATCCCCCCGGGAAGAATCCCGAGCCCCGGGGCGGTCCCTTCCTCGCTGCCCTCGAAGAGCAGTTGCATCCCGAGACAGATGCCGAGGAAGTATCTTCCCGAGGCAACAAAGCGTTGGATCGCATCGCGGTATCGTTCCAGCTTCTGAGCCACACCGTCGAAAGAGCCAACCCCGGGGAGAACGATCTTGTTGAAATCATCGAGTCGTTCGGGCGAGGCGATCATCTCTCCGTCGAGGGCCTTTCGAACATTGGCGAAGTTCCCGACACCCAGGTCGATGATGCCGATCCTCTCCATCAGAGCCTCCCCTTTGTGCTCTGAAGCATCTCTTTCTCACCCAGGGCCTCTCCGAGGGCCTTGCCAAGCCCCTTGAAACCGGCCTCAATAATATGATGGGCATTCTCCCCCTCAAGCTGCTTGATATGGATGCAGGCCTTCAGGTTTCTCGAGAGCCCCCGGACGAACTCGCTGAAGAGGCCCTCGCTGAATCCGGTCTCCGGGGCTGTGATGCTGAGATCAAGGTTGACGAAGCATCTCGAAATATCCACGGAGATCAGGACCAATGCCTCATCCATTGGCATGATCGTGTTGCCGAAACGGTTGATCCTGTCCCGGGGATGCTCTCCGGCCAAAAACGAGCCGATGGCTATGCCGGTATCCTCCCAGAGATGATGCGGCAGATCGGATTTTGCCTCGATCCTCACGGAAACACCCATGTAGAAGAACATCGCCTTGAGCATGTGGTCGAGGACTCTGTCGCCCGTATCGATCTGTATTTTCTCAGGAGCGTATTCAACGGTAATATCCGTTTCGAGGGTCTTTCTCTTCATTCGCGCACCTCCAGTGATTTCCGGTGGTGTTCCAGTCCCTCTATCTCAGCCATTCTGATACCAAGTTCCCGCTCCGTCATGAACTCCTCTTTCGAAAGACTGGCAACCGTCATCCGTCTTTGGAAATCCCCAACGGTTAAAACAGATGAGAATCTTGCCGAACGCCCCGTTGGCAGCACGTGATTGGAGCCGAGAAAGTAATCTGCGCTGGGAACCGGCGTGTAGGGACCGAGATACACGGCGCCGGCATTTCTGATCTGCGGCAGGAGTTTTAACGGCCTGTCCACAATGAGTTCGAGATGTTCCGGGGCTATCTCATTGGCCCGTCTGGCACATTCACTCTGTGTCTTAAAGATTTGCGTTTCGATGCGGTCGTCTTCGCAATAGCCGGCAAGTTCCCCGGACGTTGTCAGCAGCCATGCCTTTGAATCACTGCCGTGCTCGCGCTGTGACATGAGGTCTTCTTTGACAGATTCCTTTTCAGCTGTTTCATCGGCGATCACACAAATCTCAGATGGTCCGGCAAGGCTGTCGATTCCAACCGTTCCGAAAACCTGCCGCTTTGCCTCATTGACAAAGGCGTTACCGGGACCAAAGATCTTGTCAACGCCGCTCATACCGGCACCATAGGCCATTGCACCGATGGCCTGGACACCTCCGAGCTTGTACAGTTCTTTGATGCCGAACTTTTGGGCAATGTAGATGATGATGGGGTGAATCTTTCCGCCGGTGGGCGGCGTACAAACAACGATATCCCTCACACCGGCCAGTTTTGCCGGAATCACTGTCATGAGAAGGGTCGAGGGTAGCGGTTTACCCCCCGGGACATAGATCCCGACTTTCTTTATGGGTCTGTTCACCAGCCCGAAGATTGAATCCCGGCTGAAATAGATATCATCCCTTGGAACCTGCCGTTTGTGGTATTCTTCCAGCCTGTTTGCTATTCTGTCAATAAACGCCCTGTCTTTTTCCGAAACGCTCTCTGCCTCCTTCCACTCCTCACTATCGAGGAGAAACGCGCCGTCATAGTCGTCAAATTTCTTTGAGTACCTTTTCAAAGCCTCTACCCTGTTGTTGTCAATGTCAGCCAGAATATCGGCCACTATCTTACGGATATCCATCTTACCCCTCCTTAAAACTGTTCATCAGATTATCTATGAGATCGTTTATCTCGTCGAATTTAGTCTTCTGAGAGACCCTGTTCACAATCAACCTGGCGCTTACATCCGTGATCTTCCGAATCTCCTCCAGACCGTTTTCCCTTATTGTTCTGCCCGAATCCACAATATCGACAATCGCATCCGATATCCCAATCTTCGGGGCCAGTTCCATCGAGCCGTGAAGCTTAATAACGTCCACTTTAATCCCCATGTCATTGAAATACTTTTTGGTCAGGTTGGGAAACTTCGTGGCAATCCTGTAATTGGTCATCATATCGATGGAGACTTTCTTTTCAGCCGGTGTTATAACGCTTAAACGGCAATGCCCGAACGGGAGATCGAGCGGCACAAAGACATCAGAGCCGAGTTCACTCAACACATCACTCCCCGTTATGCCCACATCGATCCCGTTTTCAACAAAGACCGGGACATCAAAGACCCGGGAGAAAATCCAGCTGTAATCCGCATCCTTTACAATAAGCTCTCTCCCCGCCGGTTCCTTGATCTCGACACCAATCCTGGACAGCATCTTTCCGGCCTTTTTCATCAACCGTCCCTTTGGAAGAACGACATTAATCATTGTTATCACGTCCCTTGTCATCTGATTCCCGGCTCAGATCCGCCAGTGCCTCCAGATCAAGGGCGAACCCAAAACACTGCTGTCCCTGATTGATGTACTCGCCACCCCCGCCAATCGCGCGGCTGTGATTTTTGGTGTAAATCTCGATGACGATATCGTCGTAATAATCGAACAATCTGATGGTCCCCAGATCGACGATGATATTACGGTCTTGTCGGCTCTCAATGACAGAACGGATCGTCGGGTCATCAGAAACGCTTCCCCTGGTTCGCAGATTTTTCAGCAGCTTTTCCCTGATTTGAACGGGAAGCGAGAGCTTCTCAATCGCCGAAAAACTCCTCGTCTTGATCGCTTCAAAGATCTGCTCTCTCTGAGCAAAATCCCCGGATATTAAATTCTCCCAGGCCTTGATGGACCCGATATCAATTGAAAAATCCGTAAGGGCCAACTTATTCAGAATGGTACCGATCAGATCAATCATCTCCCCGATTCTCGATGCCCTTCCGGGTTCCCCGCCAATCCACTCGGCTCCAATCTGCCATTGTCCCTCAACAGACCCTTTTAAGACCTCTGAAACGTAGAATATCTTTAATTCATCATCGTTGATCCGGTTCGCCAGAAGATGCGACGTTACATCGGGACGAATCACGTAAAATTCATTGTTCACAGCCGTCTTCAACCCTTCCCGAAGCCTCCCGGAATAGCGGTCTATGGTGGGCAGGAATATCTCGGAGTATCCCCGCTCATAAAACGCCTCACGGATAACCCGGGCCGTCTTTCCCAGCTTGAAAGAATTGGATATATTGTCTTTTTGCATCTTTTTCCCCTCTCTCTCCATTTTGATAAAAAAAAGGCCGGTGCTCTGTTCCCGCACCGGCCTTTGATCATCTAATACACCCTAACAACAATCAACCACCCGACGATGCGGTTGGGAAAAAGCTGTTATGATGATGCATATTTATGGTTGATACTAAAATGTCCTGTTTATCACGCATACTGTACCCTCGTTTTCTGATTTGCATTATTATACCAGAAAAGGAGCAAATCTCAAAATAGACCATTTGTTCATTTGATTGATTTATCTCATTCGAAAGGAAAAAGGGGAGCGGATTGACACTCTGCAGGGTTTTCAGAAAAGAGCCGTGAGCGATTAGCAAAATACGTGAAGAGCCCGGTTCTGTCTGAGCGAAGCGAG
>CAZVWW010000176.1:0-4171 GCA_964631265.1 uncultured Thermotogaceae bacterium | reverse complement strand
AAGCCTTTTTTTTCGATGTTGGATGATAATACTTTTGACGACATCTACGAGCTGGGAAAATACTATTTCCTCAGAAATGAGAAGTGTTATTCCGGATTCGCATTTTTGGATCCCAGAAAACTGAAGGACTTTCCAGCCTGCAACACTTTTGAAGACACAGGTGTATTCCTTAACCCTGTTCCCGCTATGACCTATGCGCTCAACAGACTCTCTGAAGATGATCGTATCAGATTGAATACCAAGGGGTTCTTTTGCAACGGAAAAGACTGTCATGAGATCGGTCTTTTAAATAGCTGGCTTGAAAAAGGCTATATAAACGCTGATCCCAGAAACAATGAAAAGGTCATTTTTAAGTTTGTTCATCCGTATTTGGGTCACCTATCCAAAGAAGCAGATAAGAATCAAATGGTCGTCAATTCGAACTTCTTTGTTCTTGAGACAATCGATATGCGTTCGGCCTATTCTATGATCGGACAGCCATTCGGGGCCTTGATCAATAACGGCGAGGTGATGTTGCCACCACTCTTTAAGAGAGACACTCTGATACGGTTTAAAAATGGAAAGACAGAGATTCGTCCTATGGATATTTCCGCTGTTCACGTTGTCATCGGCAACGAGAAATACAGAGATGGTGAGAACGCCACTTTTTATCGAAGGCCGTATTTTGAAAGGACCCCGTCCTGTAATGGGACGGATCTCATCATTATTAACGATGAGATGCTGGCCTTTAAGCATCGCGGAAATTCTCAGATTCCCGATGCCGGATTTGTTGTGCAGATTTCTTCAGATCATGTCCCGGGCGATACACGTGTTAGATACCTTCTTGATGATCCGATCGATTTTGGGTTACAGGTCGGGCCTTCACTGATCGTTGATGGCGAGCCCGTTAAACAAATCCACGGAGAATTCAATTCACTTATAACAAAGAATCAGAGAGGCGTCAATTTCCCCCCAAATGTGTTCGAGACCGAATGGAATGCCTCAAAGGCCGCAAGGATGGCGATAGGATTCACTGACAATGAACTCGTAATATTATGGGTCGCCGGATGCAATACCGGAGAGTATGTTGAAGGATATGATAGTCTGGGTTTCACTTTCAACGAGATGGTTGAAGTGTTGCTGTCTGAAGGCGTTATGAATGCGGTAAGTCTTGATGGAGGTGGTTCAGCACAATTACTGAATGGAAAGGCAAAGACTTTAAAGCTGGCTGACAGAAGAGGATTAAGAGGACATGAATTTGAACGACCAACCCCGGTTGGTATAAAAATCACATTTTAAGGAGAGGGTAGTATGAAGAAATTAGTGTTGTTAACAACCATTTTTCTCATTTTTGTTTCGATGATGGCCGCTGAGACCGTTCTCGAGTATTGGATTTGGGATCCTGATCTCAAAGACAGGACACTGGGCATGATCGAAAAATTTGAGACCGAAAATCCTGATATCAAAGTGAATTTGACCGTTATGGAACCGTCTGACTACTGGACAAAACTGAGACTCATGGCAATGACAAAGAGATTGCCCGACGTCTTCAACCTCAGTTCAGGTTATATTGAAGAATGGTCCTCAAAGGGTTTCCTACTTCCATTGGATCAATATATTGAGGATTCACTGGATCAAGACAGCTTCTATATGAATCTCTTTGAAGCTGAAAAACAACTGGCCAATTCAGACAGTTATTACGCCGTTCCATTTGCCCTTGTCACGACCGTGATGTTCTTCAACAAGGACATGTTTGATGCAGCAGGATTGGAATATCCCAACTCCCAGTGGCGATGGGAAGACTTCCTTGAAGCGGCAAAGAAACTCACAATTGACAAAGATGATGATGGTAAGATTGATCAATGGGGCTTCTGGCTTTATGGACGATATGCCCATATTGAATCATGGGTCTTTAGAAATGATGGATACCTGATTGATCGTGAAACAATGAGATTTGCACCCGACGAAAACGCCGTGGATACATTAGAGTTCCTCACCGATCTCGTAACAGAATACAATGTTGCTCCTGAGCCGAAGGAGATGGCCGGTGTTAGACAGCAGGATGTATTCCCGAGACAGATTGCCGCCATGTGGGTTGATGGTTCATGGAATATCGACAACAACAGAATCATTGCTGGTGATAGCTTCAACTGGGGAATCGCCGAAGTTCCAATGGGGCCCGCCGGAAAAACAGACAGCGCATACGGCTGGCCGGATTTCGTTGCCATTTCAAAAACCACAAAGGCTCCTGATGCAGCATGGAAATTTGCCAAGTTCGCCGGTGGCGAGGGACTCACACTCGATATGTATATGCCGGGAAAAATTCCTTCCTATAAATCATTGGCCGAATCAGAAGCCTTCTACTCATCTGATGAACAACCCGAAGAGATGAAACTCCTACTCGATATCGCTGCAAAAGAAATGAAGAGTTCATTTACAATGAGCTGGGGAGAATGGCGTGGCTATGGAGCAGCAGAAGGCTCCGGTCTAAACAGCATTCTTGATTCAATCCTCAATGGAGACATGACATTTAAAGAAGGGCTTGAAAAGATGGACAGAAGCATCAACAAGATCCTCGGAAAGATTTACGACTAATCAATTTCTTTACGGGGGATGAGTGATCGCTCGTCCCCCATACTCAAGGGGTGACAAACATGAAAAGGACAAGATTCAGCTGGTATCAATCATGGCATCCATGGATCTTTCTGATACCAACCCTGATAGGTCTCTTTCTATTCAGGCTTGGGCCGATGGTGGCATCTTTCATCATCAGCTTCACTGAATGGGATATCCTGACTGAACCGGAATGGATCGGGACTACCAATTATTTTGAGCTGTTCGAAGATCCCGATTTCTTATATATTCTCTCAAACACCTTTGTGTTTTCTCTTGTGTATGTGGTTGGTGTTATGTTCTTTGGACTCTTACTTGCAGTACTTGTAAACTCCAAAATAAGGGGAATCACTTTTTTCAGATCCGCCTATTTCGTACCGGTTGTTACCTCATCGGTTGCCGTTGGGCTTGTCTGGAATTGGTTACTGAGTCCAAATTATGGACTCATTAATTCAATATTGGAGCGTTTGCTGAACATAAATCCCCCTTCATGGCTTGGTGACAAAAACATCGTATTGATTGTGGTTGCAATGGTTCAGGTCTGGAAGATGGCAGGCTATTACATGATCCTCTTTCTTGCCGGATTGCAGGAAATACCCAATATGTATTATGATGCCGCAAGAATAGACGGTGCAAGTAAATTACAGAGTTTTAAGAAGATAACATTGCCGCTGCTTACACCCACCACCTTCTTTGTTTTTACAATAGCGATTATCAACTCTTTCAAGAGTTTTGAAATCATTTATACAATGACCCAGGGAGGCCCATCGAATGCAACAAACACCCTTGTTTATTCAATCTATTTGAACGGCTTCCTATTTTATAAGACCGGGTATGCCTCAGCAATGGCCTATGTGCTTCTCTCAATTGTTGCGATAATAACCTATATTAACTTCATCCTGAAAAAGAGATGGGTTAAATACCAGTATTAGAGGTGATAGCATGATCATACTAAAAAAGACCGTTATTTATATTTTGCTTGTCCTTGTTGCAATCATTGCGATTTTCCCATTTCTCTGGATGGTGTCGAACTCATTCAGCTCGGAGAAAAACATCTTCAAGATGCCTCCACAGTTGATACCTGATAAATTATTTACAAAAGGGATGTTTGACAATTACATCAAGGTGTTGAAGGATTACGACTTTATGAAATACACTCTTAACAGTATCTTTGTTGCAACGTTGGCTTCTCTCGGACAGGTTTTCACCTGTTCACTTGCCGGGTTTGCCTTTGCGAGAATGCGTTTCAGAGGTCGGAATATAATCTTTGGACTCTTACTCGCCACAATGATGATCCCTATACAGGTTACGATTATCCCTGAATTTCTTCTCATGCTTAATCTTGGATGGTTGGATACGTTTGCCCCGTTGATTATTCCATCATTCCTCGTTGGAACATTTGGTACGTTTATGTATAAGGAATTTTTCGAGAATATTCCCAAAGACCTTGAAGATGCCGCTGCGATAGATGGTGCCGGCCCCTTTATGATGTTCTTTAGAATCTTTTTCCCCCTCAGCAGAACTCAGACCTCCACTATCTTCATTATCGCCTATATGAACAACTGGAACGATCTCTTAA
>CAZVWW010000175.1:0-4233 GCA_964631265.1 uncultured Thermotogaceae bacterium | reverse complement strand
CTTTGATGAAAGCGCGGGGTTTGGTACGCGCTCGATTCAATCGGTGAAATAACTCAGAAACGGATCAGAAAATCCACCGGGGATTCCCGGTAATATGGTTTCTGTGGTTGTTTCTCAGCTCAATCAGAATAATCAACAATCGCCTTGCAAAACTGGTACAAATCGATATTCGGATCTTCGAATCCCTTTCCTCATGACTTCTTCCAAGAAAGGAGCTTTTACTTCACAACCATTATACAACAATCCTCATGCAGAAAACCAAACGGCGTAACCCCTGTCAAAAGCGGGTCGGTACGTAGAATTATCTATTCCTGTTAAATCAACAAGAAAAGGATTGCAAATAACCCCTTCTTTATATAATGGAGCGATCATAAAACCGAGGAAGGTTTTTAAAATGACACCATGTTATTACACAAGGCCAGAAAGAATCGAAGGATGAAAGTACTGGCATACCCTTCCATCCCCGTTGTCTTTGATAAGGTTAATGCTTTAAAAAACGGAAGAGAAGAAGGGCGATTGAGATCCCGGCGGTTCCGGTTGAAATGGCATGCACGGCAACGATCAATCTCCCGGCAAAGCGGTCAAAGCTGAGCAGGCCTCCTTGATAAAGAACAGTTAATGTGAGTTTATGATATCCGGAAGGTTGATGTCCGGATGATGATACCGTTCTAATCCTTTTGTGCCTTCTCTAAACTGTATCGCATGCTCCGGACACCATTGCAGGCATGCGAAGCACTGCTCACAGTGATGGAGCCAGCGGGGGAAGCCGTTTTCTAAAGAGATGTTTTCAACGGGACAGACCTTTTCGCAAATCCCGCATGAATTACATTTGCCATCCGTGTGAAAGCCGTGATCGAAGAGTTGAACGGCTTCGTTGAGCGGGAGATCTGTCTTTCCCCGATAACCTGCGATCTTAAGCCATGTCTTCTTCTGAAGGGTGTCTCTCAGGTTCAGGATGTCCAGCAGCCTTTCTATGAGTACATATTCTCTTTCTATCCGGCCCGTTTCGTTTCCCCGGATGTATTTGATGATTTCAGGGAGCTTCTCTTTCCAGGCCATAAACTGTCTTTTCTGTTCTTTTTCATCGTTCTCTCGAAGTTTGAAGCGGCTGAAGAATTTCTTGAATGATTTGGGAGGGGTGACATAATTATACGGCATCTTAACGCTAAATCCACCGGAAAGCCGGGTTCTCATTTCTTTGAGGGCAGTATCCAGTAATTCAAGAGCAATTCCGGGACTGTCCCCGAAAGTGCAGACGGCATATATTCTCTTTTCAACAATGTCTTTGAACCTGTTGATGAACCGCCTGATAATAAATGGAAAAATATGGTTGTAAACGGGAAAGACGATGATAATTGTTTCGGCCTCCGTGGCTATTGTTTCCTGCTTGAGCTCAGCCGGTATAGCGCTTAACCTCCCGTTGAGTTCATCGCAGATGTCCCGGGCTACAGCGAGCGAATTTCCTGTTCCGGTGAAATAGAATACATCAGTCATTTTTTGCTCCCTCTTCTTTTTTAAGAAGCGATGTGAAAAACTGAATATGCTGCTGATTTACTAACGTACGTTAGTTTTCTACCACAATACTCTGCTCATTGTCAAGTCTCATTGAGATTTGGAAACAGAGCGTGTATAATGAATCTCAAGTATCGATTTTATGAAAAACCAAAAAAACAAGATAACTATTATTCAGAAAGGGGTTTTTTAATGAGTGTAGACAAGAAGGCTGATACGATTCTCTACAACGGAGTGTTTTTCACACCGGGGAATGAAGCGCAGGAGGGTAGTCTGGCGATTCAGGATGGACAGATCATTTACATTGGTTCTGAGGCCGGCAGCAAGGAATTTGTCACCGATGATACGAAATTTGTGGATTGTCAAAAAAACACCGTTCTACCGGGCTTTTTTGACAGCCATTGCCATTCCTTTATGGGGGGCAGGCTCATGAATTCCTGTCTGCTGCTCTCCGGGAAGACCAGGGAAGATTATTTCAGTATCATCAAAGAATATGCGGATGAGCATCAGGATGAAGACTCTATTCTCGGATTTGGCTGGTGTCATATGCCGTTTGAAGCCATCGGGCCGTCAAAAAAGGATCTGGACAGGCTGATTCCCGACAGGCCGGCTATCTTTCTTTCCGTTGATTATCATTCCGCCTGGGTGAATTCCAAAGCGCTTGAAATCGCAAAGATCGACAAAAATACATCTGATCCTTCGGGCGGGCATATTGAAAGAGAGCCGGGATCCAATGAACCACATGGTTGTTTGCGGGAGATGCCGACCATCCGACTGGTGACCACCAAACTCTCCCAGCCAGGGAAAGCCGAATGGAAGGCCGCCCTGCGAAATTATATGAAACGGGCAGCCAGTCACGGGATCACCTCCATCTTCGACGCCGGTATCCTGAATTCTGAACAGGAACCCGGCTTTAAGGCTGCTGTCGAAATGGACAATGATGGGGAGTTGTCGATCCGGATGAGACTCAGTCATCTGTGCGTACCCGATCGGGGAAAAGAACAGGTTCCCGGTCTGGTTGAGGCAAGGCGAAAATACCAGAGCGAACATGTGAACCTCAATGTAGCGAAGCTCTTTATGGATGGCACGATCGAGGGGCACACCGGTTTCCTGCTGGAACCCTATGAGGACCGGAAAGGATACCGGGGCAAGCCCGTCTGGGATAAGGAGAATTTCAAGCAGACGGCGCTGGAACTGCAGAAAAACGGGTTTCAGATCCACGTTCACTCCATCTCGGACGGGGCAACGAGAAACACGGTTGACGGCCTGGAATACGCGCAGACAGAATACAAGCGCGAGAATCTGCGCCATTCCCTGGCCCATCTGGAACTTGTGAATCGGGAGGATATCAAGAGATTCGGGAAACTCGGTCTTGTGGCCAGCATACAACCATCCCGTTACTATATGGACAGTGATTATTTTAAGGAAACGGTTCCGATGCTTTCAAAGAAACGGGCGAATGAGAGATATCTGCTGGAAGATTTTAAACGGGATAAGGCACATATAGCGTTCGGCTCCGACTGGCCATGGGGAACGGTTTCGAGTTCCATGGATCCCTTCAAAGCAATCGGCACGGCTGTTATCAGAAGCAAGATGAAAAACGATTCGATAGATGAATACGAGCTGAAAGATGAGGTTCACAACCCGTATGAACCCGGTGAGAGAATTGATCTGAAATCGGCGATTGAATATCATACCGTTGGCGGTGCCTATCAGAATTTCACCGACGATATAACCGGAACGATCGAGACCGGAAAGAAGGCGGATCTGATCATCCTCAACGAGGATATCTTCTCAAAGCAAGATGAATCCACAAAAGACACAGAGGTAGTGATGACCTTGTTTGAAGGAAAGGTTGTTTATTCCAAATAGTTCTGATTGATCATTCAATCAGATTTCACCAGCAGTAACGATGACGCTGTTCCGTGAACAAATAATGGAAACGGATTGACTGATGCGCTAATCAGCTTATCCGTTTCCTCTATGGTTGAACTTGCCAAAATCATCTTGATGAAATGGAGAGGGTGTAATGCGGATAAATGATTATGAGATTCAAAAAATGACGCTTGAAGATTTGAAAACAGCTGTAAACTGGGCGGCCCGGGAGGGTTGGAATCCGGGCCTTCATGATGCGGAGTGTTTCTTTGAAGCCGATGATTCGGGTTTTTTCAAAGGGGTTATCGATGGCGAGATGGTTTCCTCCATCTCGGTTGTCAAGTACGATGCTGAATTTGCCTTTCTTGGGTTTTACATTGTTCGTCCCGAATACAGGGGCAAGGGACTGGGGTATTCGATCTGGAACGAGTCGTTGAAGGGAATGGAGGGCTTTTGTATCGGGCTTGACGGGGTTGTTGCGCAGCAGGAGAATTACAGGAAATCGGGGTTTCAATATGCCTATAAGAATACGCGCTTTCGTGGTGTTAGTCAGGGACAAAATCCAGCCCCGGTTCAGACGAAAGATGCCTTGCAAATCCCGATGGATAGGGTTGCTGAATTCGATGAGCGCTTTTTCCCGACTGAAAGAAAAGGGTTCCTCAGAAAATGGCTTAATCATGCGGCAACCTCAAGAGCCTATGTTGAAGACGGCGAAATCAAGGGTTACGGGGTCCTCCGGAAATGTCTGAACGGGTTTAAGTTCGGCCCGCTCTTCGCGGAAAACGGGTGTATTGCCCGGATAATCTTTGCCGAAATCCTCGATACGATTCCCGAAGGGGAAGAATT
>CAZVWW010000174.1:0-4341 GCA_964631265.1 uncultured Thermotogaceae bacterium | reverse complement strand
TGCTCACGATTGAACCGGTAACCGCCAAGGTGAGTATAAAAAAAACAGGTTAATTGGAGAGATATTATGCAGATTTTTTACAGAAGGGTATTTGCTTTCGAGATCAACCGATACTACACAAGGGGAATGATCGTGAAACTCTCGGGGAAAAAGGCCCGTGTGGTCAAGCAGTTCTCCGTTGCGCATTACGGGAACCAGTTCCTCGATGACAAGCATATCGCAATGATCAGCCAGGCCACCCATTACCTGAAATCGGATATCGAGGATTGTATTGTGGTCAACTTTCCCTTCCGGGATATCATCTTCTCCGTTCAGCAGATGCCGAAGATGTCCGAGGATCAACTCAGAAACGCGGTCAAGTTCAAACTGTCCGAGGATTATCACATCCAGCCCTCCAAACTCATTGTCGATGTGTCAGCCGAAAGCAGCTTCTCACCGATGAAAATTGGTATGACCGAAGAGGACACGGGCAACAGCCTGCCCGTTTTCGCGGCCAAGAAGGTGGTGCTCGACCGCCTGCTGAGTACGTTGATGGGCACCGCCTCAATGCCCGAACCCGATATCGTCATCCCCGATAATCTCAAATACCTTGAACTGATGAATCAACAGGCCTTTAAAGAGGACACGAAGAGCAATCGGAAGTTGAACTTTATGATCTGCCAGGACATTGATTACACCGTCCTCTTCACCTTTTTCGGGAGCTATCTGATCGATGTGAAGGAAATTCCCGTTTCGCTCATCAACATCGTCAAGCAGGGCCAGACAGAAGAGGTAACCCCACAGAACATACTGGATGTGCTGATGGAGGGCTCCGAGATAGGATCTCTGAGTTATACGCAATCGCTGAATGAAGTTTTTGACGACCATTACAGCCGGCTGGCTTTTGAATCTGAAAAGGCCATCAGAAGCACATTGAACAACACCAGCATCGTGAACCCGATGACAAAGATCAACAAGGTCTATGTCTGCTCGATTAACAACCGGCTGACCCTGGACCTTGAATACAGAATGCGGGAAGAGAACATCCTGAGAGGGATCGAAGTTGAACGGCTGCCCTTCAAAGACGACTTCCCGGATCAGTTTGAAAAAATGAGTACCACACTGGGCATAGCCTACAGAGGGGTGAGAAAACTTGGTAAATATCAATTTATACAGACACAAGAGGCCAAAATTTAAGATCACGACCATCCTGATTCTGACGGTTATTCTCCTGGTGCCGGTCTTTGCCTTCAGAATCTCAGTAGGAAATATCAAAGCGAAAGAGGCGGAAACAATACGGGGACAGTCCACGTATTCGAGCCAATTGATCGACGCCGAAGACCTCGAAGCCTCGATCGACACCCTTGAGCGGGAAAACAACAATGTCCTGACAAAAACCGGGCGACTGAGAAAAGAGAAGGAACACATCGAAAAAGAACTGGTCTATGCCAACGTGTCGAACACCTTTATCGAATCGCTTGGAGAGCAATACAGGCGATTCCGTAACGTTGAAAAGATCTTCCTCGACCGGATGGCGATCAACAGAGGCTCGGACTTTACAGTCAGGTATTACGATATTGTCGAGAACCAAATCGGAACCCACAACTTCACAAGAGAATTAAAGAACGCCTACCGGCAGAACGGGTTCAGCATCGAACCCGATGAGTTAACCATCGATTTTCTAAAAGTGGATATCCTGCAAACCGCGATAACCGCAAAGACCTCGGAATACTGAGGGGGGATGTGATGAACAGGTTTGGTCTGAAGAGATGGATAGGCATATCGATTGCCCTTGGCATATTTGTCCTGGGGTTTGTGCTCTTTGTGCTGTTGCCGTATCTCAATATGAACGAACAACTGATGATCATCGAGAACAAGGCAAGTATCTATGACCGGAACTATTCGAATTATCTCCGTGAAATCAACGATCTGAAGAGCTATTTCGAACTCCTCGAGGCAAACAGCAGTGAACTCAACGGGCTGCATGAGCTGATGAGCCGCGAATCGCTGCCCGCCATTATAAACGGGAACACCCTGCGCTATTCAGGCGAGATCCCCATGGAGAAGTTGACCCGGATCATGAACTATCTGTCGGGATCAAGATTTCTGAAGATTGTCTCCTTTGTCTTCGAGAGTGATTCAGATATGCCGGTGCGAATCGGCGATGAAGAACCCCTATCCGTCCGGCTCAAAAACATGGAGATTGAAACCATCGAGACGGATGAGACTGTGTTGGAGAGGTGAGTGCCATTGGCAGCAAAGAAGAAAAAGGCTAATCCGCAGAAAAAGAGAATCATTGAGATCACGGCCCTTCTGGGACTCCTGGGGGGATTCGCGCTCCTCATGATCTTTGTCACACTGCCGGCCATGGGCGTGGAACTCTTCAAGTCCGACAACCGGTCCACGAGAAACAAAACCGTCTCCAGTTCAGGACAGACAACCACCAAGCCAGCTCCGGATACCGGCTCATCGGATAAGAGTGTGGGCAAGATCGATGAAGATTTCCTTAAAGCGGCGTTAAACGAGAAAGAGGGCGAGAAGGCGGAGTACTACAACCCCGAGATCTTCAAACCCTATTACTTTGACTTTGACAACGAGGAGGTCGTTGATGACTTTCTGCTCTCCAACGAAACAGACAGAGTGCGCGAGCACCGGGACGCCATCTTTCTCAGTTTCTTCCTCGACAAGGACGGGAACAAGACGGCCTGGATCAAGACGTATCAGGAACCGAACAAGGTCTATGAGCTGACCGTCAACTCAAAGGTCCCGAACGTGCCCTATCCGCTGCAGGTGATCGATATCACCAAGATGGGCATTTTGCTTTACCGCTATCCGGATATGGAGGAAAAGGAACGGGAAAAGACCCCGCGACTCTACCGGATACTGGCCAGACCGTATCTGGAGATGACCGAACTCAAGGCGAAAGTGAAAACGGAATAATAAAACGAGGCTCACATTTAAGGAATATACGAGGGGGTATATTAATATGAGAAAAACGGGGATGATATTAGCGCTAATCCTTTTGGGGGTGTTCTGCACCTCCGTTTTCGGGGCGGAGCTCGTGAACTACACGTATCTGCCCGGCAGTGACGAGATCAACTTCGTCTTTATCTACAACGACACACCGACCGATGTCTCAACCTCAGCCCTGGACTACGGGCGGTACTTTGTGGTGAACACAGGCGGTGAGATCAAAGACTTGAACACGGTGGACCGCTTCATCGGCTACTCACCGGTTATCGGCTTCAAGGCCTCTTCAGGCCGGGGCGAGATCACATACAAGTTCGACATGCTCCTCCCCAGAGAGCCGGAAATCGAGGTGGTGGCCAACACCCTCCGGGTGACCTTCAAGCGGAACACCCGGATCATCCAGGAGTTTTCAAGCTACACGGACTCCACCCAGATGGGGGACAGACCCTCTCTCATCGCGCTGCTTTCCGTTCTGCGCGAATACATGGATATCAACCTGGTGATCGACGAGGCCTCGCTCCAGGGCCTGGCCCCCGTTGAATTCGTCATGCTGTCCGACGACCTCAGAGCAGAGGACTTCTTCCTCCAGATCGTGATGAACAACCCCGCGATCGGCTATGCCTTCCTGCCGAATAATACCGTTTATGTGGTGAAGAAGGATCAGCTCAGCGAGAAGGTAAAAAAGGTTCTGGAGGAGACCTCTCTCTCCCCGGAACAGGAGACATCCTTCTGGTCTTCGTACGATTTTGACATTGACAAAAAGTCCACCCTGTACGATATGTACTTTAGAACGGTTAATGATGAACAGAACGAAACCGCGCTCAGGAGCAATGTAGAGGGTTTTGCCAATAACATCCGGCAACGGTTTGAGACCTATTCGAGGATGCCGGAGGGTAAGCTTTCCAAGGACCTAATCGTTCTGCCCCGGGCCAACGAGGAAGAGAACATCATTTCAATCGGCCTCCTCCTCTACGGGGACAACAGCCTCCACGAGAAGTTCAGTTTCTTCATCCAGTTTCTGGAAGGGGTCAGTTTCTCCGGACAGGGTTCAACCACCGAGGATAAGACGCTTGAGGAACAGGCCAAGGAACAGGCGGATTACAACAAGCGCATTGAGTACAGTCCCCTCCTGGTGGAGGAACTGAGAGAGTTCATCGACTTTTACATTAATCTGAGACAGCGGACGCAGATGCCGAGACAGGAGAATGTGCCCGATTACAAAGGCATTAAATACGACATAAATGAAACCAATCAGACCGTCGAGATAATCGGTCCGGTCAGTGTCGTCTCAAAACTCGTCACCTATCTCAGGAACTACATCGAAAACAGACGCGCCCGTGGACACGAACGGATCAAGGAGTTCAAGATAAAGGACGGATACGGCAAGGTCTT
>CAZVWW010000173.1:0-4379 GCA_964631265.1 uncultured Thermotogaceae bacterium | reverse complement strand
GCGGCGCCTCCTCCGCGGCACCGGCACCCCCTCCCCCTCCTCCCGCCTGCGGCACTTTACCTCCCTCCCTCCTCCTCCTCCTCCCACCTCGGGCCTGGCCCGGGCCTGGCCCAATCCTGGCCCTGGCCCTCGGCACCTGAACCGCTCCAACTCATTCGGCCACTGAACCGCTCTAGCCGCTCATCTTCGAGCGTGACGTATGCGGCTGACGATGCGGCAATCTACTATAGTGTAGAGATTTCGTCAGGCCTTACCGGCTTTTTGCTTTAAGCTATGGACATTCAACTTCCGCATACGCCGGTTATGGAAACCCGCTAACAGATACTGTCTGTAGATATATACTAAAGAAGTTGTGTTACTTCTTTAGTTTGAAAATAATTTTTGTGATGGCTGGAATTGTAAATCCTGAACCTTGTGTTGATGCTTTTACAAGTTTTAATGCATTTCCTATGGTACGTCATTCTAGATATTATATGTCTGAACCATCAGCACATCAGTTTGTTGAGAATTATAAGAAAAGAAGAGTTAATACCCAAGCTAAAATGGGTGAAAATACAATTATCGCTTATGAGGATAATCATATCCATGTTATTCATTCATGCAGAAAAAACTGTAATCATAAATGGCACTGGCAGTTTTTTAAACTGAGCAGTGTTGACAAAAACAGAAAAGACTTTGTACGTAATATTATTTTGTACGTATTGAAAAAGAGAGTCCTCTATATTGGTTTAAATGGCGGAGAAAAGGAAATGAATGAAAAAGAAGTTATTGATGCCCCTAAAGTAGTAATAGAGGACAACCAAGAAAATGATATTGTCCCTTTCCCTGGATGGTTTAATTTTTTAGTTCCTATTTTGGAACGTTCTATTGGAGTTAATTTGGCAAATATATCAGCTTTGCCAGAATTTGACAAAGAGTACATTTTTTATAAAAAAAGAAAAACTCTAAGTGAAAGAGTAGGAGTAGAATGGTATACTCTAAAAGATTATGAAAGAAGAGAACTATATAAAGGAGCTCTTCAATATGTAAACACTGAATGGAAAAAGAAAACTTTTATTGAAAAATGTCATTCATTTCTCAATGATAAAGAAATACGAAATGCTGTTCGTTATCATACAGTTGAACATTCAAGAGAGATTTTACTTGCTATTATATTGCATCAGTTCAATAATAAGCCAGACTTTTATTCATTTCTGAATGATATTCATCGATGGATTACCAAAGAATCCGATAAAAGAAACACATTGGCTTTCGTATCTAACCCATCTCATGGAAAAAATTATTTTTGGGATTGCTTTTGTTCTTTAATTGGTGGAATTGAATTTATTGGAGTTATTGCGAAGAATGTTAACAGACATAATCAATTCCCGTTTAATAACTGTCCCAACAAGATTCTACTTATTCATAATGAACCAACAATTGATTTAGGTATGGTTGATATTATGAAAGATATTTATGGAGGTGATCCTACCAAAGTTAACGTAAAACAATTGGATTTGCAAGAAATTGAACGTACACCTGTCCTTATTATGTCCAACCCTTCAGCTTTTATGAATTATTTACAAAACAACGAAGCCTTTAAACACCGCATACAATTTGTTCCCTGGCCTTACATTCCATTTATAAAAAAATGTGGACCTCTTGGTAAACCACATCCAACTGCAATGGCAAAAATATTTGTTGACTTTATGGATGAACTAACTTTTCAAAACGATATTGGAACCTTATTTGACGAAGCAACTAAGTGCCTAAAGAAGGTCAATACCATGTATCCTTGGCAAGAGGGGCCAATTACTCCAAATTTAGCACCTATATTTACGATGAATAAAAGACTTAAAACTTCTGATGCGCCAGCTCAACCTACAATTGAAATGCAGCAAGGACTACAAGAACGTATAGGCGATCTTGGTCAATGTGAAACTATTGCTATTGCTCCAGAAGTAGTAGAGCCTCAGGCTAGTACGTCATCGTCAGAACCACAGCCTAGTACATCATATGCTGCAGAACAAGAGCCCGATGCCGAGCCTAATAAATATACAGTGAAGAATTTAACCCTACAAGAAATGATTGAAGACGTCAATTGGGATGAATTTTTTAATTAATTTTATAATTATACAATAAACATATATCACACTGTATTCGTTTCAAAATTATTTGGAGGAGGTTGTGTTGGTTTATATAGTGGATTTTTTACTACTTTTCTTCCAAATGAGTAACTTGACAAAGGTTGTTCAGTTCTGTAATGGGCATCTGCATATGTTAATGCATATGGTGGGTCATCTTCACCCCAAATAGCTGCATCATGGAATGCTCTTCCTATAAAGTATTGAACTTCACATTCACATTTTAATTTAACGTAATGCGGTACTGTTTCACTTCCAATTACAGAAGGAATAGGGAACAATCCAACACTAAACGAAGGTATTATTCTGCTTCCATAACCTTGTTTTCCACTCTGGGTGTTAAGATATTCATTAAAATCAGAAGCTAAACTTTGTCTTATTTGCGGTATTGAATTTTGAAAATTAAATAATGTTGGTATAACTTGATCTTTTCCATATCTCAACAACCCATTATCAAAATGATTAGCTGCCACTGCAAATTGTGGTTCGGTTATTCCATCACTTGAAAATCCTGGTGCTGTTATTTTTACTTGGGGAGTTGCAAGATAACCATCAGTATCTTGAAATTGATAATGATAATTTGCAATATTCATTCCTCTAGATTTATTGGCATCAATTATAGTACTATGATTTAACATTGAAGGCAAAGATCCACCTGCTGTTTTACCGGTTGGAGCAGCTAAAGAATAAACAATAGCAGTTTCCATAGTTCTTGGAACATCTCTAGCTCCTCCAAAATCATAACGATCAGCATATTTAACACTTGATGCTTTATCTGCAGAAATTGTAGGGGTATTTGAACTTGCAGCAGTTTTTACAGTTTTATATTCTGCATAACTAATTGAATTCATAGGTGTTTGTTCATCCCATACCATTAAATGTCCATTTAATTGAGACACTGTTCCAGCTGAAGCATCTGTAGCTGTTCTAAACGGAGAAGTCATTCCCATAGATGTTATTTTCATTGACAAAGAATGTAATTTAGCCCCATCTAATTCAGAAAGTCTATCTAATTCTCTTTTGGTAAAATAATTACCAGCAAATGCAGGTTCAAAATCAAAAAATGGAGTAATGCATTGTTTATACGAATTATTATCAATACTTGTAACAATAGTTGAATCACATGATTTTAGTCTCCAAAAAAACGTTTTTTTAAGAGTCATAAGAGTTCCCATCAAATTATTTCTAAGAGGTCTTGAAACAATTAACTCAGCTCCTGCTACTCCTCCCGCACCAGTATTTCCTCCCCCAACTTGTGCCTTTTCAACCTTATTATTCTCCATATTAATATCTTCAACTCCACTCATCGAAATATCATTACTATCATTTCCTTTAAATTTTTTTAAAGAATCTGTTTGGTCAGAAGTTCGTTTCATATTTCTGGGATATTGTACACCGATATAATGTTCGACAGCTTGCTTAGCATTAAGTCCGATCGCACCTGCAAACGCCCCAAACGTTGGTTTATTAAATAGAGATTGTCCGAAAGATTTTGCTGCTTTTTCGTCTGCTCTTCTAATATCTTCAGAATTTCTAGCAGTAGCGTATTCGTGGTCGTGGTCTCTCGCGATTGCGTCAGCTTCGTTAACAGGTTCCCCAGCTTCAAGACTGTTCCCAGGACCAAGATATTTGTAACCAGGTAAGACAAATTTCATCCTGAAAATAAAGCCCCTTTACCTTTTTTTAAAAACAAATATAAAAACAAACTTTTATTTATAAATTACAAAACTTCAGTTGTTGGTTCAGTTTTAATTTCTTCTTCATCAGATGTTTCAGTTTCAGGTTCTGTGTCGCTACAAAATGACCATTTTTCGTTTACAAAATCAGATATTACTGTAAATGATCCACTATGTAAACATCTTTTCTGAACATCAATTGCCATATGCAAAAAATCGTCTCGAACTCTCATTGTTACTGGCGCAGTCAAATCTAACAGTTTATAATTAATTTCATCAGGAGTGTCTTTTTCCACAATAAGTCTCACTTTCCAGTCTGTACGTAACATTTTAGTATTTTTAAAAAAATATGTAGCAGTTTGACGTAATTTTCCTTTTTCATCTTTAGACACTCTAGAAAATAAACTGAATTTAGAAAATTGTTTATCCATTACCAGTTCTTTACTGTTCAAAAATCTTTTTAATACTAATAAAATATTTGTTTTGTTTGTTATTTATATATTTTGGCGACGTTTGTTATGGTTCAAACTTTGAATTTTCTCTTCAAAAAGCCGGTAAGGCCTGACGAAATCTCTACACT
>CAZVWW010000172.1:0-4450 GCA_964631265.1 uncultured Thermotogaceae bacterium | reverse complement strand
TCAGAGAAAAGGAAAACACCCGGGGGGGGGTGTTTAATGTTTTAGCGCCGCACCCCGGGGGAGGTGCGGCGAGGATAGGAATAGGGGAGGTGTGGCGAGGGTTGGGAGGGGGGAGGCGCGAGGGTAACGGGATTTACTGCGTGAAATATGTTATATTGAATCGCGTTCAAAACCAGTATAAGAGGAAGGAGTATAATAGATGAAAAAGTTGACTGAGAAAGAGATCGGGAGGGAATACCAGTATCGGGGGAATATCCTGACGTTGCGCGTGGATCATGTGATCCTGGAAAATGGCAGTGAGGCAACGCGCGAGGTGATTGAGCATCCGGGGGCTGTCGCGATCATGCCGGTTACGGACCGGGGCGAGGTCTATCTGGTGGATCAGTTCAGAAAACCGATTGAAGAGGTATTAACCGAAGTGCCGGCCGGAAAGCTGGACAGGGGGGAAGAACCGCTTGATTGTGCCAGGCGGGAGCTCCTGGAGGAAACGGGCATAGTTGCCGGGCGGATTGATGCATTGGGCTCCATTTATTCCACGCCGGGATTTTGTGATGAGGAGCTCTTTCTCTTTTTGGCACTTGATTTAACGATAGAAGAGGCCACCCCGGATGAGGATGAGTTTTTGAATGTGAAGAAAATACCCTGGGAAGTGTTGTATGAAAAGTGTGTCAAGGGCGAGATGAAAGATGCCAAGACAAATGTGCTTGTTCTGCGGGCTATTTCTAAAGTGGAAAATTATCTTACCGATAAATAAATACAAGGAGTGAGGGTTATGATTACCGCAACGGTTAATGGCAATGAGATTCAATTTGAAAAAGACAAGTATGAGACATTCAAGGATTTTTATGAGGAGAACAAGATACCAAACAAGGTCTTATCAAAATTGAAGATAAATGACAACGAGGTGCCTGTTTCTCATTTGGAAGAGATCTACTCTGCGAATTTTGAAGGCGAAGAGACGATTGAGATGCAATTTGACGATCTGATTCCCTTTACGTTGAACCTTCTCGGCAATCTTGAGCAGTATCTGGATAAATTTGAAGCCGCTCTGCCGAACTTTGCCGCCTCGATTAAGACCGGGGATTCAAAATCAATAGAGGGGTTGCAGAGCCTTCAGGAGGGTGTTAAAGCCCTGGAGACCATGAAATCCAACCTTTTCACCCTGACGGGGACAACAGAGGATGATTTTAACGAATTTAACGGGGAACGCGAGAAGCTTCAGACGGTTCTCAAAGAGGTTAACGAGGCCATATCGAATAAAGATTGGGAGGAATTGTCTCAGCAGCTTGAATACGATCTTCCCGAAGGTCTGGACTATTACAAGAGGATATTTAAGAAAGCGGAGGAAATTTTGAGACAGAGGAAGTCATAATTACTGGGGTGATTGAATGAATCAGAATGCAACTTATTCTCATTTGAAACCGGGCGTTAAGAAGAACACTCAAAAAAAGAGAGAAACCAAAAGCTCGAACTCCCAAAAACCGGTTGTGAAACCAGGCACTTATCAGGATGGGGGGATTGAAACCGCAACACCTGCCAAGTTGGTTGAGATGCTCTATTCAGGTGCCCTGGATTTTCTCTCTCAGGCAAAGAAGGCCATAGAGGATAAGGAGCTTGCGTTGGCCAACGAGAAGATCATCAGAGTTGAGGATATCATCATGGAGTTGAACATCTCCCTTGACATGGATAAGGGCGGAGAGATATCAAAGAATCTGAGGGCTCTGTACAATTACCTCTATAAACAGCTTCTCAACGCCAATCTGCATAAGGATGACAAGATACTGGAAGAGGTTTCAGGTTATATAAAGGAGCTAAGGGAGACCTGGGTTGAGGCGATGAAGAAAGAGGGCAATCTGGCTGAAAAACTGCCCGATCCGAACCGAAACCGGATCAATATCGCACTCTAAACCACGAATGAAAAGAGAATAAAACAAAACATCCGGAAGCCGCTTTGAAAAAAGGGCTTCCTTTTTTTAGGGACAAATAAAAAGGGGCTGTCAAGATTTCCTGACAGCCCTTGCTACGGGGGATGGTCGAACACAAATCACAAAAACTCAATTCGAGCCTTTTCGTTGACCTTCATTTGGAATTTTACCATATATTTGTGATTATGTCAAGCTATTATCGTTTATATACTTCTATCTCTTTATTTCGAGCTATTTCATTAGCTTTCATAACCATCTCATTCTCCGATGATCTTAACCAACACCCTTTTTCGTCGCTTTCCGTCGAATTCACCATAGAATATCTGCTCCCATGGCCCGAAATCAAGTTTGCCCTCTGTGACGGCAACAACCACTTCCCGTCCCATGACACTCCGCTTCAGATGAGCGTCGGCGTTGTCCTCAAAGCCGTTGTGCTGATACTGATCATAAGGCTTTTCCGGCGCGAGTCCTTCAAGCCATTTCTCAAAATCGTTGTGAAGACCTGACTCGTCGTCGTTGATGAAGACGCTTGCCGTGATGTGCATGGCGTTACAGAGTAAAAGTCCTTCTTTGATGCCGCTTTCTTTTAATGCCTTCTCCACTTCCGGGGTGATGTTCAGAAAGGCCCGTCTCGTCTTCGTGTTAAACCAGAGTTCTTTCTTGAATGATGTCATGTTCCTCCTCCTCTTTTTGTTTTCTTCTGTTCATTATATAGTAAACCCCCTATTTCACAAAACTCTTAAATGATTAAACTGGAACAGTGTTCCTGAAAAATTAATCGAAAAATCGTTCAACTTTACCCTCGATTAAAGTAAGCACAATATGCGTTCTGTAGAATAGAGAAGGAATGATTCAAGTGAGGATGTGATATTGATGGAAGGAAACACAAAGAGAGTTAGTAAAGTCATATGGATACTCCTTATTGTTCTCTCGGCAATCCTGACCTTGCAGCGATTCGTGACGGGGGATGTTGAAATGGGATTGAAGGTTCTGATCGCAACCGGTTCAGCCTCCGCCATCGCAACGGTTGCCTATTTTATCAAGCTGCCGGTTTATGTGAAGGGTATCATCATGTCATCCGCCCCGTTCTTTACGGGGGTCGCCCTCTCTATACTGGTTGGCGGGATGTCGCACATGTTCCTGATTTACATGGGATCAATGGTTATTGCAGCATTATATTTCAACACAAGGATATTGATTACGGTGGGAGGTATTATCAATGCGGTTCTGATAGCGATCTTTCTGATAACCCCGGAAGGCATCCTGGGGGCGGGGGCTACGGCCAAGGATTTTGTCATCAATCTGGGACTGATTGATTCCACGGGGTTTATGATATTGTTTCTTTTGACAAAATGGGGAAATGAGGCCCTCTCCAATGCGATGACAAGCAAACAGCGCTCAGATGAGCTGCTTGAACGGCTGGATAAGCGGATGGATCTGTTAAAGAAAGTGAGTACAGAGCTCGATCAACTCATACAAAAATCAGGCGAGACCTTTGATATTACCGTCAACACCAGCACAGAGATCAACGAGACAACCTCGCAGATTGCGAGTGGTGCCGATCATGAGGCGCAGATTGCTAAGAGTATTCAGGATAGTATGAATGAGATTGAACCGGAAATACAGTCCACGGAGAAGACTTCACGGGAGATAAGCGAGATCTCAAATAAAATGGAGTCCGAGGTGGCCCGGACTAAACAGGATATCCAGGAACTGACGACAAAGATGAATATGATCATCCGGAATGACCGTAAACAGGGGGATATACTGAACGGTTTTATCAGCGATATACAGGAGGTTGAAAAGGCATTGACGGGGATATCCGATATTTCCGAGCAGACGAACCTCCTTGCCTTGAATGCTGCCATAGAGGCGGCCCGTGCTGGAGAGGCCGGCAAGGGTTTTGCCGTTGTCGCCGATGAGGTTAGAAATCTGGCGGATCAGAGCGGGCAGATCGTGAAGGATATCAGCAACCGGATTAAGAAACTGGTGGATACCGGGAACACGTTGATTCAGCAGACAAAGGACACCAGCTCGGCTGTTGAGGAAGGCGAGAAAAAAACCGTTGCTTTCAGCGAGCAGTTTGAGAATGTCAACACGGTCTTTAAAAAGATACATGAGGATCTGGAAACAGGCCACAGCGGCATCGAACATGTGGCCGAGAGAATCAGCGATGTCTACGGGAAAGTCGAGAACATTGCCGGGATCTCGGAGGAACATGCCGCCTCCACTGAACAGCTCTTTGCTTCAACGGAAGAGTTGAGCCGGCAGATAAAAGAACTCTCCAATGAGATGGACAGGATCACGGAGCTAAAAGATTCACTGACCAAAACGCTGGAGGATTGAAAAAAGGAACCCTTAAGGGTTCCTTTTTAAGAGAGGCTAACTCTCGTGTAGTGTTTTATGTGTGTTTTGTGCAATTGCTGATACTATATCCTGTGTGGACGACTGCATGTCAAGGGGTTAAAACCACCGGCAGCGTAAAGGTTTCTTTAAAAGACGTAGTGAACTACGCGTTGGGTCAG
>CAZVWW010000171.1:0-4455 GCA_964631265.1 uncultured Thermotogaceae bacterium | reverse complement strand
CCGGACGCAATTAACATGGTCATTCCCGCTGCCAGAATACCGAGTACCGATATCTGTTCAAGGATATTCATGAAATTATTTCCTGTGAAGAACCTTGGGTTGACAACTCCGGTTATAACAGAAATGATAATGATAACGCCCAGCAGAAATATCCACTGATTCTTGAATAAGTTTAAAAATGAAGATTTTTTCATTTGTCTTGAAGTGTTTTCTGCATTCATATTTAACCTCTTCTTTTAAACTCCCAAAAATTTTTTTATTAGATCTTCCTCTTCGATACCTTCATTTGGGAAGATCTCCACAAGTTCTCCGTTTCTCATAATTCCAATTCGATCGCTCATGGACAAGAGTTCAGGCATATCTGATGAAATTAGAATGATCGCCTTCCCCATTTCCGCCAACTTCACCAGCAGTTCGTATATCTGCTCCTTAGCGCCTATATCAACCCCCTTGGTGGGTTCATCAAAGATATAAAGCTCTGCTGTATCAATCAGCCACTTGCCGATGACAGCTTTTTGCTGATTACCGCCTGAGAGTTCCTCAACAAGTTGATCCCTGGAGGAAACGACAATTGACAGCTTATCGATTATCTCATTTGCCAATTTTGTTTCTTCTTGATGATCAAGAATGGGCCCATGATAATTCTCATTGTGAACTACCACGATGTTTTCAATGATGTTCCTTCCCGGGAGCATGCCGAGTTTCTTTCTGTCTTCTGTAATAAAGCAAACGCCCTTTTTTATGGCATCCTTTGGGGATTTTATCATCAGGTCTCTTCCATCCATCAAGAGTCTGCCACTGTCAGCCTTATCAGAACCAAACAAAAGATGCGCAAATTCACTTCTGCCCGATCCGACCAGTCCTCCGATACCAAAGATCTCACCGCTGTTAACCGAGAATGAGATTGCTTGTACGACACCTTCTTTTGAATAATCTTCTATCCGGACCTTTTCTTCTCCAATTTCCACTTTCCTGCGCGAGAAAAACATCGACGCATCTCTTCCCACCATCTGTCGGATGATCTCGCTTTCACTTAATTCATTTATTCCATAAGTTCCCACATTCCTGCCATCTCTTAGAATTGTGATTCTGTCAGCTATTTTAAAGACTTCCTCCAGATAATGAGAGATATAGATAATGCCCATACCCTGTTCCTTTAGTCTCTTAACCAAATCCATCAGACTCCTCGTTTCTTCTAATCCGAGCGAGCTGGTCGGCTCATCCATCACAATGACTTTGGCTTTTTTGTAGATTGCTTTGACAATCTGCAACATCTGTCTCTGTGAAGCCGAGAGAGAGGCTGCAAGACTGTTTACCGGGAGTTTCAAATTCATTTCATCCACTATTTTTTGAACTCTCTTTTCCTGCGAAGGCACATCAATCACGAAGGGGACTCTGGATACTCTCTCATCACCGAGAAAGATATTATCAGCTGCGGTAAGTGTATCCACGAGTTCTGCATCCTGATAGATTGTGGATATCCCCTTCTCAATTCCCTTTCTGGGGGTCATATCTTTCACCGGTTTTTCTGAAAAAAGATACACATCGCCTCCCTCAGGATTGATGGCCCCTGAAAGGGATTTAATCAACGTCGATTTGCCTGCCCCGTTCTCACCGACAATACAGTGAATTTCCCCGGGATACAAATCAAACGAAACAGAATCCAGTGCCTTGAACGTTCCGTATATCTTTGTTATTTTATCCAGCTTAATAATGGGTTTTTGGTCTTTCATTATATTCACCTGCGGAAAAACAGAAAGGATGGAAAAAATTCCACCCTTTCTGATTCGATTTAGTAGAGTCCGTCGTATTCAGGGAAGTATTCGTGTGTTAACTCAAGCCATACCGGATCAACATTCCACGGGATGACCTTTTTCTTGTCATCAATGGTTTCCTGTGTAATGGGCGTGTTGGGAAGAAGAATCTGCTGATTGAGTTCCGTATTCCTTCCTTCAACATAGGAATGCAATGCGAGGAATGATATAAACCCTTCCCAACCTGGTGATGTGGAGATAGAATACTTAATGCTGCCTTCTTTAATGAGCTCAATACCATATGGAGCCCCATTAGTGGTTATAACTTTGATAGGATTATTCAGCAGATTTCTCGCCTTCAGCATTCGTACTACCGCAGCAGCCATCTCTTCATTAAAGATAAAGAGTATGGAGAAGTCATATCCGGATTCAATCAAATCCTGCGCCTGGTCAACGGCTACTGAGGGAGTGTATTTCCCGTCGCGTACTGCTACAATCTCATTTTCCCCAAGTTCTTCAACCTTGGGTTCGAAACTCTCACGGAATATTTGAACCGGTACATGTTCAAACAAACCCATAATACACGCTACGTTCTCGCCTGGATAATTCTCTGCAATGTGATTGGCAACATTTTCACCCATACCGCTCCAATCAAAATCAATACAGCCTACGATATCATAGTCCGATTTTAAAACCTGTCCAACATTGTCTGTTACAACAAGTGGGATTCCAGCCTTCTCGCATTCTCTCGCTGCAATAAAAGCTCCATTGGGATTAAAAGAGAATACGCACATGCCATCAACATCCATATTGATCAAAGTGTTGATGTTCATTATTTCCTTCTCGGTATCATAATCAGAATTTAGAACAATCACCTCTGCTCCTGCCTTCTCAGCACCAAACTGAAAGCCCTCTACATCTTTTTTATACCATGTATCGGGCCCGGGGGTTACGTAACCATAAACATAATCCTCATCTTCGGCGGCAAATGCAACCGTGGAAGCTAGAAAAAGAAACAACAGTGAAAAGACTACAACAATACTCAGTTTCTTCATACTGATCCCTCCTAAGAAAAATGATAATTATTATTATAGCACATTAATTGTTTGAATAAATAAACAAATATTAAAAATGAGTATGGAGTGGTTTAATTTGTTGAAAACAAAAAGTTTTTATCCAAATGTTATATTTATGCAATCTCATTCTATTGAATGAAATATTATTCGATTTTTTCTGTTAGTTTATCCGTATCAATAATACTGACACTCCGACCCTGACACTTAATGATCCCCATTTTGTTTATCTTAATCAGTGCCCGGGAAAGGGACGGTCTGGAAACACCAAATCTTTGGGCGAGTTCGCTGTGAGTATAAGCAAGATCAAAGGAGTTTCTGTTCAACTTTCGATATTGCTCGTGAACCATTTTATAAATCTTCTGCTCGATCGAATAAAACTGGTTCTCCCAGAGCTTGCTGGCCAGAAAATGCACCTTTCTGGAAAGGATCGACAAGAAGTTTTCCTCGAGCTTTTTTGATAATCTGAACATCTGTAAAAGCGTGGATTTGTCAATTTCAATCAATCGACAGTCAGTCTTTGCGATTAGGGAAACCGGAAAACGTTCCTGTTCCGAGAAGAGATTGGCGGGTGCCGTCAACTCAGTTTCAGAGAACTCTTCCACTTCATAGACATGACCGTCCACGTCATCCATGACCCCTTTTAATTTTCCCTCTAAAATGATAAACATGCTGATCGCCTTATCACTGGCAGAGCGGATCATTTCCTTCTCATGATAATGGGAAACTGACAGATTGATCTTTTTTGAAATTGTCTCAATCTCTTTGATCGGTATCCTATCGAAGAGATTTGTTTTAGAAAGGTTTAATACCAGTTGATTCATGACCCGTCCTCCATTATTTGTTTTATAACCATTATACCTGTCTTAAGCAAAAAACCAAAAAGGCCACATATGACGACTTTCTTTCTCAGACTATCAATTATTTGCTATCCGGTACTTTTGTCATCATCGAACCATAGATTGATGATATAATCAGATACCGATACTGACACAAAAAAGGTGAAAGATGAAAACATTCTGCACGGAAGGGCCCATCGACAAGGAAAAGAATTACTATGTGCCAAGAGCAGATTTACTGCAGGAAGGCATCGACAAAGCAGACAACTGGAAGTACTTTACAATCTTTGCTCCAAGGCAGAGCGGAAAGACAACCTATTTTCAGATGCTTGTTGAAGAACTAAATGAAAAGAGACCTCAAACCCTACCCATTTGGGTTTCTTTTGAGGATTATCAGAAGAATACCGTGGAAGAACTGCTGGTTGAGTTGTGCAAAGACATCAACAGATTTCTCGAAAGCAACCGGATCAATTATAAAATGGAAAGACCAGAGAGAATCGAAGATTTGAAAGCGTCACTATTGAAACTTTCAAGAGAGACTAAAAAGGATATCATCCTCATTATAGATGAGATAGAAGGCCTCACAAATAGCGAGACATTAAATACCCTCATGCACGCCATCAGAAAGCTGTATCACTTAAAAAAAGCGTACAGATTGAAAAGCGTCATACTCACCGGAGTCAGTAATATCACGGGAATTATACAGGATAACGCAAGTCCATTTAACATCAGTGATGAATTGATAATGCCATATTTCACAAAGGATGAAACGACCGATCTGCTTGAACA
>CAZVWW010000170.1:2454-4459 GCA_964631265.1 uncultured Thermotogaceae bacterium | reverse complement strand
TCTACCATTGAGCTACGCAGGAATTCCTACAACGATGTGCATTGTATCAGGTTTTCGGGATTTTTTCAAGGACAGATTTGTAACAAGTGGTTTAATATTCTTTATATTTATCCGGTTTTTTGCCATCTCGTACTACTTTTTAGACCCGGGATAGGCCCGATGGGACTCGTGGCTGTTTTCCTTACCCCATAACTCGCACCATCCCCCCCCGGGGTGGTGCGCCAATCCCGTAAACAGTCCCCTGGCTGTTTTCCAACTGTTTTTATGCTTTTATACAGAAAACCGACAAAAAATCTCATTTCATGATTCTCATTTTTCTCAATTTTCTGTTATAATAGTGAAAAAGCGGGGGAGGGGAATATGTTTCCAAAAGTACGTATTCATGTTGACAAAATCAGGCATAACGCCACTTATCTGAAGAAACTGTGTGCATCGCAAGGTGTGGATATGGCCGCTGTCACGAAGGTTGTGTGCGGTAATCCGGACATTGCCAAGGTCATTTTGGACGCCGGGGTGGAGATGCTCGCCGACTCGCGGTTGAGGAACATCATCCGGATGCGGCAGGCCGGGATTGAGGCCCCGATGATGCTTGTCAGGATCCCGATGCTCTCGCAGGTCGGGGAGCTTGTGGATCATGTCGATTACACGTTGATCTCCGAGCTCGAGACCGTCAAACGGATCATGCAGGCGGGTGGAAAAAAGAAGACCAAATTCATCTTCATGGTGGATGTCGGAGACCTGCGCGAGGGGCTCTGGTTTGAAGACGCACGGGAGACGCTTATCAAGGCGAAAGAGCTGGCAGGCGATCGCCTTGTCGGGATCGGCACCAATCTCGGCTGCTTCGGCGGGGTGATTCCATCGGTTGAGAACAACGAACGGCTGCTTGAGGTGGCCAGGAGCTGCCCGTTTGACTTTGAGATCGTCTCAGCCGGTAACACGGCGGCGCTGCCGCTTATCGAAGAGGGAACACTTCCCGGGGGAATCAACCATTACCGGCTCGGCGAGTCTCTGATGCTGGGCTCGGATGTGACGGGCAGCCGAAGCGTTCCGGGAACGGTGAACGATGGTTTTATCATCGATGCCGAGGTTGTCGAGTACGATGAAAAACCCTCAATACCCATTGGTAAGACGGGGCGTGATGCCTTCGGCGGCTCACCGGAGTTTGAGGACAAGGGGATCCGGAAGCGGGTCATCCTCGCCATTGGCGGACAGGATGTTGTTCCCGACGGACTCTATCCGGTTGACGAACGGATGGAGGTCCTGCATGCAAGCGGGGATCACACCATTGTGGATGTAACCGGAACGAACCGGGAATTTAAGGTGGGAGACATCCTCAGTTTCAGGGTTTCCTACAGCGCTTTGTTAAAAGCCATGACATCGTCGTATGTATTAAAGGAATTTGTGGTATAATTAATTAAAATCAGCAAGTTATCTATTGAAAGGGGGAAAACTTCAATATGAAGAAGTTTGTATTAACGATTTTTGTCGTCTTTATCGTGGGGGTCATGACATTCGGGCAGCTGCCCTTGAAAGATGTGCCTCCAAACCACTGGGCTTATGAAGCAGTCAAATATCTACTCGAAGCGGGTGTTGTAAGCGGGATGCCTGATGGCACATATCAGGGAAATCAGCCTGCAACAAGGTATCAGGTGGCGGTTTACATCTACAGAACAGTCGAGTATCTGAAATCATCCCTGCCGTATCTGACAGCAGAGGACATGGCCGGTTTCACCAAGGAGCTCGACAGTCTCCGGTCACTGGTGGACTCGGTGGCTCAAAACGCGGAGGAGATGGGCAGCCAGTATCAGCAGCTTAAGAACCAGCTGAATGCAATGGGCAGCGATACGGGAGAGGTCAGTTCTCTCAAGACATCCCTCGCATCCCATGACTCAAGAATCATGCAGCTGGAAAACAACTACAGCTCCATGAAGAGCAACATGAGCTCCGTGCAGGGAACTGTTTCAGGTCTTTCCAGCAAGGTCAGCAGTCTGGAGAGCCAGATCCG
>CAZVWW010000170.1:0-2354 GCA_964631265.1 uncultured Thermotogaceae bacterium | reverse complement strand
CTCGGCACGCTTGAATCATCACTCTCTGCCCAGAAGCTTCAGGTCAGCAACATGTCCAAACGATTTGATGAACTCGGAACCAAGATAGAGAATATGTCCGGCGACTACGAGAGCTTCAAGGGCGATATCCTGCCGAAGGTCTCCAAGAACAGCTCGGACATCATCACGAATAACAGAAGGATTCAGGAACTCGATCTCAAGGTCGACGCAACGGCAAAGGAATTCGACAAGAAGCTCGGTCTTCCCACATGGCTCGGCGTGGGCGGCGTTGTGCTGGGAGCGGCTGGTGTCGGACTTGGTGTTTATACCTATATCCAGCTGGCGGATGCCATCAAGAAGTTTAACGAACAATAAAGCAGGTTAGAGAAGCGTTTTAGAATCTTTTATCGTTGAATATATGACCGGACCTAATGGGGGTCCGGTTTTTTCTTTTTTTGGTAGTCTATTTGACTTTGCGGAAGTAGAACGTTCCTGAAAAATTAGGTAAACAGCCCGGGGGGGCTGTTTTCTGGTGTTTACGCGCCAACCCGGGGGGGTTGGCGCGAGGAGAAAGAAAGGGGGGGTTGGCGCGAGAATATTGACCTGTCCGCTCGGAGCTGAATGATTTGCTTATGCCACAATCTTTTCAAGGGTCGCTCTCAATTCGGCAAAGGCCTTCTTAATCCTGGCATAATTCATTTCAAGCTCTTGCCAGTCCATCCCATCACCGGACTCCTTGATCTCATCTGCAAGGCTGAAGAGCTTTCCGGCACCGATAGAAGAGGCGGCCCCCTTGATGGCATGCGCCGCCCGGATGGTTTTTTCGCGGTTTCTGTCGTTGATTTTCTCTCCGAGTTTTTCAATCTTAGCGGGCATCAGGTTCAGAAAATCACCGATGATCTCACGTATCTTGCTCTCTCCATTTTTTTGATTCGAAAAGAAATCCTCGAGGACGCTTTTGTCAAAGATCGGGCCATCTGCTTTCTTCTGTGGGTGTGCTTCCGGAGAGGCGCTTTTTTTGCCGCACAAATACGAGGACAGTACACCAATGAGCGCGTCGGTGCTGTACGGCTTGACCAGATAATCGTTCATGCCGGCCCTTTTGTACGAATCCAGACTTTCTTTCACAGATGAGGCCGTCAATGCCACGATCGGCGTCTGCGTGTCGAGCCGGCGAATCCGCTTTGTCGCCTCATCTCCATCCAACACCGGCATCTGTATATCCATCAGGACCATATCATAGGCATTGTTCACAAATGAGGCAACCGCCTCTTCCCCGTTGGCGGCCCGCGTGATCCTCGAATTGGGGAAGTGCTCGTTTATCACGGCCTCTGTCAATTTGTAATTGACCTCGTTGTCCTCTGCTATCAGGAGTTTAAAGGGATCTTTGCTCCCGTGTGATTCCAGTCTTTGTGCTGTACCCGGTTGAACGGGTCGCTCAACAGGGTCTGTACTATCCACCACCACGGCCTTCAATTCAAAACTGAAAAGACTCCCCTTTCCGGGTTCACTCTTCACCTCGAGGGCTGAGCCAAACTTCTCGAGAATGGTCTTGGTGATGGCAAGGCCGAGCCCCGTTCCTCTGAACCGCCTTGTGATCGTCTCATCCGCCTGAGTATAGGGCTCATAAATCTTCTCAACAACCTCTCTGGTCATCCCGATCCCCGTATCCTCAATTGTGAAAGCAAGAGCAGCTGTCTTCTCAGAAAAACCCTTCATCCGGCAGGAGAGTGTAACCGTTCCCTCCCGGGTGAACTTGAGCGCATTACTTAAGAGGTTCATGAGGACCTGCTTGAATCGTGTCGGATCGGTCATGATGGTTTCGGGAATCCGGTCGTCTATTCGGGTGATCAACGCCACTCCTTTTTCTTTTGCCGTCTGTTCCAGGACCTGAACAACATCTGCAACAATCTCTTTCACGCTGGCCGGTTTGATCTCGAGCTCCAGTTTTCCCGCCTCGATCTTTGACAGGTCGAGTACATCGTTAATGACCTCCATAAGCGTCCTCGCTGAGACGGTGATGTTGTCGATATAAACTCTTTGCCGGTCATCAAGGTTCGTTTTTTCGAGCAGGTTTGAAAAGCCGATCAGCCCGTTCAGGGGGGTCCTGATCTCATGGCTCATATTGGCCAGAAATCTTGATTTTGCCCGCGTTGCCCTCTCGGCCTTGAGTTTCTCTTCTTTCAACTGCTCACGATACCGTCTTTCCTCCGTGATATCCGAGAAGACCGTGACAAAGCTATCTCCTTCAAGCGGAAAGGCGTTGATGTGAAAATACTTGTCGAAGCGCTCCACATAACGTTCGATCGTGGAGGATTTTCCCTCGAGACAGATTCGCACATAGTCTTCGAGAAAGGGCGGTGAATCGACGGAAT
>CAZVWW010000169.1:0-4493 GCA_964631265.1 uncultured Thermotogaceae bacterium | reverse complement strand
ACATAGTTTTAAAAAGAGCCTTAGAGGGCTTTTGAAAGAGTCCAAAGAGGCATGCGCCGAATTTGATCCGGAGGATATTGAGACGATTAACATCAACATCGGGACTGAGCTGGAGTTCTGGGTCAGGACTCCCCGCCTTGATGCGGAGATAGAGGCCCTTCAGACCGCCCAGACGATGCAGGAGAATTACTGGCAACGGACAAAGGGGGCTGTGCGCACCGCGCTTGAGAACTCGCTGATTCTGCTGGAACAGTACGGGCTTGAACCTGAGATGGGGCATAAGGAGGTCGGCGGTGTTAAGGCCGGCATTGGAAAAGACGGGGAGCTTCAATATGTGATGGAACAGATCGAGGTGGACTGGCGGTATTCGAGCGATCCGCTTGAGGCATGTGACAAGGAGCTGCTTGCGCGGATTACGATAAAAGAGACCTTCAGGCGCTACGGGCTTGAGGTGAACTTTCAGGCCAAGCCCGTTGAGAATGTCGCCGGAAACGGGGAGCATATCCATCTCGGCTTGACCGCTGATCTGAAAAACGGCAAGACGGTCAACCTCTTCTCTCCCGGCGGTGAAAAGAGTTATTTAAGTCCTGTTGGTTACGGCTCTTTGATGGGGATCCTCAAGAACTACGATTTTATCTCCCCGTTTCTCTCCCCGACAACAGATGCTCTGAACCGGCTTAAACCGAACTTCGAGGCACCTGTTGCCGCTGTCTGTTCTCTTGGACGCGACTTTAAAGAGCCCTCCAGGAACAGAACTGTCCTGGCCTGTCTGGTCAGTGATTTGAAGAATCCGCTGGCGAGACGGTTTGAGATAAGGGCGGCTAATCCGCATTCGAATCTCTACATCTCGCTGACAGCTATACTCGGTTCCATGCACGAGGGAATCCGATATGCCATATTCAATCATAAGACTGAAGAAGAGCTACTCCGGTCCCTTTCCAAGAAACCCGGCGATCAGGACGATTATCTTGAGGAGGGGTATGCCTACCGCTCGGAAGACAATATCTTTGAGGATTATTCCGACGACGAACGGGAAAGGCTCTTTGGAAGCCCTCCGAAAACAGTCTATGAGGTTTTCCAGGGACTTGAAAATTTTAAAGGGGATGATGACAGTCTCATGAAGGAGATCCTTCACGACACGTTTATCGCCTCCTACCGGGATTATTTTCTCGAGCGTTGGGGCACAGACCTGAAGAAAAGAGTCCTGCCCAATATGCTCAAATCACTGGGGTCGATCAAGAAGTTCGAGAGTGAGCACAACGCATATGACAATCGTCTATGGCAGGAGATTGAAACGCTGAAGTTGGCTGTCTTCAAAGACAACGAGAACAAGAAGAGCCTGAGAACAAATCTGGTTGAGGCGCTTGATAAAAATCGTTGGCAGGAGGCCTCCCGGAGTTTTCTTGAACTCCGGGAAAAGGGGCAGTTCATAGCGGAGACATATGGTACTTACAGACAGAATTTTGTTTGATGAAATACCCCCCGCTTTGATTTTTGTCCGTTTAGTAGTATAATATAACTTGAACCCTATCTTAAATAAGGAGGTCTACAGAATGAGGAAACTTGTAGTAACTGTTTTAGTCGTATTGTTGTTTAGTGTCGGGGCTTTTGCCGCAAATGAACTTGAGATTTTCAGTTGGTGGACAGGCGGTGGAGAAGAAGAAGGCCTGCTCGCTCTAATCGACGAGTTTAACGAACAGTATCCGGATATAGAGGTAATCAACGCAACAGTAGCCGGAGGTGCCGGATCGAATGCCAAGGCTGTTTTGAAAACAAGAATGCTCGGCGGAAATCCTCCCGATTCATTCCAGGTCCATGCCGGACAGGAATTAATAGCAACCTACGTTGTAACAGGCAAGATGGAACCGTTGACAGACCTGCTCAAGAAATGGGGTTACATGGACAAGTTCCCGAAGGACATCATGAACATCTGTTCCTACGAGGGCGAAGTCTACTCCATTCCCGTCAACGTTCACAGGGGAAATGTTGTATTCTACAACAAGAAGATCGCTGAAGAGATCGGAATGGAAACAGAACCCAGCACATGGGAAGAATTCTTCCATTATCTCGACAAGGCACAGGATGCAGGCTACACCGCTCTCAGCATGGGTGACAAGAACAAATGGACCGCCGCCCATCTCTTTGAAGATGTTATGCTGAGCCAGTACGGCGCCTACAAGTACAACAAACTCTGGAACGGTGAACAGAGCTTCAACTCACCACAGCTCACATGGGCACTCGAAACATTCGACAAATTGATTGATTACTTCAACAAAGACCACTCCTCCCTCACCTGGCAGGATGCCTCAAGGCTCGTCTTTGACGACAAGGCTTTCTGTAATGTCATGGGTGACTGGGCGGAAGGTTACTTCAAGACAATGGGATGGACACCCGGAGAAGATTTCGGATGGTTTGCCGTACCCGAAACAGGCAATTCATTCATGATTGTATCCGACACGTTCGGACTTCCCAAAGGTGCACCCAATCCCGAAAACGCCAAGAAATGGCTGAAGTTCCTCGGAACCCGCAAGGCGCAGGACATCTTCAATCCGATCAAGGGATCAATCCCGGCAAGAGTTGACGCCGACAAGTCATTGTACGATCCTTACCTGACATGGGCTATGAACGATTTCAACAGTCTCGCACTGTCACCTTCCATAGCACACGGTTCAGCCGCACCCGGTTCCTTCTCAGGTGCCTTAAACGATACCATCAACAGCTTCGTTTCCAACAGAAATATCGAAGACGCAAGACAGTCCATCCTCTGGTCCGCAGAAGACATCGGACTGGATGTAGAATAAAGCAACTTTAAAGATTAAGGGCGGGTCAAAAACCCGCCTTTATCTTTTTTTAACTACTGTGGGGTTTTGAGTCTTGGGTATACGGTTTAGCCCTATCGAGAGTTACATGTATCTTCGTTAATAAACCCTATATCCTAAACCCCAAACCTCCACTTTTATCCAAGAAGGGAGAATTATGAGAAAAAAAAGAAAGCTCATCGGTTTTTTGGTTGTCTCGCCGTCGATAGTGGCAATCGCTATCTTCGTTTACGGTTTTATCTCCTGGACGATACGGACCTCGCTCTCCGATTGGAACAGCTATTCAAAGCTGCTGATCGGTGAATTCAAGTTTGTCGGTCTGCGAAATTATGAACGGCTCTTTCAGACATCCCGTTTTCAGACTGATCTTTGGAACACGCTCTTCTTTACCGCTTTTTTTCTGGCCGGGTGTATCCTGATCGGACTGATTCTGGCCAATCTACTGGATAATAAGATCCGAGGCGCCAGGATCTTTCAGAACATCTATCTCTTTCCCTACGCCCTGGCCCTCGTTGTCACGGGGACGATCTGGAGCTGGTTCTTCGCGCCGGGAAATTATCCGTCCGATCCCTCCGGGATCAACGTCTTCTTTCACAATCTGGGCCTCGATCAGCTTCAATGGGGGTGGTTCACCGTCACGGATTCGATCGGTCCCTTTAATCTGGCCCTGATCCCCGTTGTCATTGCCGCCACCTGGCAGCTGTCCGGTTATACGATGGCGATGTACCTGGCCGGTATGAAGGGGATTCCCACCTCGCTCATCGAAGCGGCAAGAGTGGATGGGGCGACGAGCTGGCAGATCTTCTGGCGGGTTAAGATGCCGCTTTTAAAACCGATCACATTGAGCGCTATGATCATCCTGGGCCATATCTCCCTGAAGATATTCGACCTTGTCTATGCGATGACCGGGAGCGGACCCAACAACGTGACGGATATGCCGGCGGTCTATATGTTTGACCTGACATTCTCCAGAGACCGTTTTGCCATGGGTTCGGGCGTAGCCATCATTATGTTGCTGATGGTTGCCATTGTCATTGTGCCCTATCTCTTGTCAACCCTTCGGAAGGAGCGATAATATGGCCACTAAATCCAGTACCTGGAAGAAATCGATCACTTATGTTGTCCTGATCTTATTCGCGGGCTTTTTCCTTCTGCCGATCTACATGGTGTTGACAACGAGCTTTAAACCGCTGCCCGAGATTAGCATGGCGACGATGTGGCAACTGCCCAAGAACCCGACTTTTGACGGGTTTATCGGCGCTTTTGAAAAGCTCGGACCAAACCTGAAGAACAGTTTCATCCTCGTTATACCGGCAACATTGCTGTCGTGTATTATCGGGTCTATCAACGGGTTTATCTTCTCGAAGATCAAGTTCAAGGGGGCGGACATCGTCTTTCTGCTCATTCTCTTCGGGATGTTTATCCCGTATCAGAGTATTCTCTTCCCGTTGATCCGTTTCCTGCAGACCATCGGGCTTTACGGGTCGCTGGGTGGGCTAATTCTGGCCCATGTCGTTTATGGGATTCCGATTACCACCCTCATCTTCAGGAATTATTACATGGAGGTTCCCGATGAGATGATCGAGGCGGCCAACATTGACGGGGCGAGTATGTTCAAGGTGTACACAAATATCCTCTTCCCGCTATCGCTGCCGGGATTTGTTGTGGTCATTA
>CAZVWW010000168.1:0-4550 GCA_964631265.1 uncultured Thermotogaceae bacterium | reverse complement strand
CAGAGAACTTGTCGGAGCTGTTCAGAATCTGACGGTGTATTTGCCCAGGACGGAGTTGTGATTTTCTTAACAAATTCTCATTCCAGATAGGCCTCTCTTTCGAGGTCTTTTCCGATCTCTTTTTCGATTTTCCTCACATTTCTGTTGATAAACCAGGTCACCGGTCTTTTCAGGAAGCGGGGGAGGTTCACGATGAGGAGTTTCTGTGCCTCTTCGGGGATCTTTTTGCCCTGCACGATCTCCTCTGCCGCCATATCCAGGGCCTTGATCATCTTCTTTCCCTTTTTCCCCATTTCCTCCAGTGCTTCACAGTCCATCATACCTGCGCCGCCACACATGAGCCCGCCCATCCATTGCATACCGGTTTTTCGTGCAAAGATCTCCATGGATTTGATGGAACACTCGTTCAATCTGTAGAAGGGGAAGGCGCATTGACTGAAACCGAACAGTCTCTTCCCTTTCAGGCTCCGCCGGGTGCTGCTATTTTGAAGAAGCTCAAGGACCCTGATCAGATGAGAAGGCAGGAAATCAGCATAGAGGGGGGTGAGGATACAGATTATGTCAGCTGTTTCAACTGTTTGGATGAATGAGTCTGAGAGTTCTTTGACATTATCAATACTGTAGTGGATCCCGGGGTTGTAGCCTCTTTTCTCAAAGGCGTTTATCAGCGATTTTGCAAAGACATAGGTGTTTTTCTTTTTTCGCGAGCTTCCCAATATGAAAGCGGCTGTCTTAGCGGACATCATCCATCACGCTCCTGATCAGTTTTTTTACCGCCGTGTTGTCCTGTGAGGCCTTTTCCATTGTGAATCCCTTAAACCTGTCCACATTCATATTCATGGCATTCCTTCTAACAAGCCGCTTGAAATTCTCCGCCTCATCGACTTCCATGTCTTCTCCGGTTCCGAGGACATAATAGGCCTTCAGATTCTTGTATCGCTTGCGGTGTACCATCTTAGCATTTTTCATCTCGTAATACGGGGTTGCCAGTAACGCGAATTTGTCAACGGCAAGTTTGTAAAGGGAAGCATAGCCGCCGAACTTGATATCCGTTACTCCGATCAGGCAGTTGCTTTTTGCAACGGGCCCCATAAACTCAGCCGTGTCGTCGTTCATCACGCATTTTCCGGGTGTTGTTCTGAGACACCCTTCACACCCGTAACAGGGGAGGATGTTCAACCCTGCAAGCGTCACGATTTGCGTTTCGATACCGTTTTTTTCAAGTTCTTCTGAGATAGTCGCAGTTGTTTCCCTCCAGCTCTCAGTTTTCGAGATGGCATCCAGAATAACCGCTCTCATTTCAAACACCTCTTTAAGATTTTTTGTTTCTTGTGAATGTTTAAATCGAAGGATTATACCACTTATAAAGCGCCAAAAAAAGAGGAGCCATTAACGACTCCTCTTCCGCTTGTTCCGTTTGTTTCGAAGGTGTTTTATGGGATGATCGAGAGTTTCCTGCTGTCTGTCAGGTTCAGGGTTGAGATGATGATCTCACCCTTTCCGATTTTCTTTCGCATTAGAAGGGCACATTGAGCTAAATCCCAGCCCAGTGTTTTGCCGATCAGCGTCTCATATCCCGACGGGTTCACAATGACCACACCGGTGAAGGTTCCCTCCAGTTCACGGGCACCGTGTTCATAGGCCAGTGATTTCAGCATCAGCGGATGGTAATGGAAAAAACCGCCAATCCAGTCTCCGGCCCAGGTCAGTCCTGTTCCCTCTTTTGCGCTTGTTGTGTTCTGAACAATCTCAAAATCATCGTAGTCTTTTGGCGTGTTCAGTTGAACATAGACCTTCTTTCCGGATTTGGCAGCTTCAAGAGCCTCGTTATTGTATTCGTGGTACAGGACCATTTCCCCGGGATCGTTGGAAAAGTGATGGAGATTGTAAGTGTTCAACCCAACGACTCGGCCGCTTGTTATAAGCTTGATGGTTAATAACCCCTCTTTCGGAAGAAGTTCTAACTGATCGATGAAATCCGTTGCCATCCTTCCGGCCTTGAAAGGGCGGGTCCTGATGGTTTCTGAGTTCAATTCAACACGCATCCCGCCCTCCACCGTTTCATTGGTGATATTGGAGACACAGATCTCTCCCTTATCGCTCATAATAGGCAGGAGATCCTGGTTCAGCCTCTTGAGATAGGGGGTGAAGGGTTTGTCGTTTCTCGCGTAATCGAGGATGCCGTTCGCCTCCCAGGCGATGTCCGAGAGCTCGGTCAACACGAACCCCTGAATGGCGTCATGACGTCTCATTTCCTCAATCTGATGCTTCAGCGCATAATAACCCTGCCATTGAAGCTTCTTGAAGAGGGCGGAGGCGTTCGGGTCCAACGCATTATCTTTGAATTCCCGTATCTTCTTGATCCCGAGCAGGGGATAATGCATCCACTCCCCCGTCCATAGGCCCGGATCGGATAGGCTCCAGACGCCGAATTCGGAGATGATCTTCGGCAGTTCCTCCGGGGGGTTCTCCGGGAAACCGCCCTCAAAGGGCAGAAAGGTGTTGTCTGAAAAGTCTTTGATGTTCTTGTCCCAGAGGACCTTGTTCTCCGGGTGGGAGAAGTAAAAGTGATAATCGTTGATATCGCTCCGGACATGATGATTGCCGTGACAGGCGGAGTTATCAACGATGAGCCTGTCCTTTACCTTTTCCTTCGATTCGGTCCAGAAACCCGATAACCAGTCGTTTTCACCAGCGGCGGACAGATCGATGCCCCAGCTCTCGTTGATCAGGGTCATGATGCAAAAGGACGGGCTGGCCGAATACCTTTTCATCAGATCGTCCCGGAGTTGCCCCAGGTACTGCTTGGAGGCTTCGTTGAACGCCTTGGCATAGGGCAGGTCGATCCAGAGCATCAGTCCGATCTCGTCCGCCAGGTCCACATAGTCCGCCGGCGGGGTCTTGACATGGTAGCGTATGGTGTTGTAGCCGAGGGCTTTGACCCTTCTGAGTTCCGCCCCGATAAACTCACGGGACGGGTGCACATAATCCGTCTCAGGATAATAATCCTGATCGAGCAATCCCTTCATGTAGAAGGGGCGGCCATTCAGGTAGAGTTTTCCCTTCTCTTGTTTGATCGCCCGGAATCCGGTCTTTTTCACGATTTTGTCAACCACTGACCCGTTGTTAAGGATCGAGACCGTCAACACGTAGCGTTGCGGGTTATCGGGAGACCAGCGGTTTAATCCCTCCCGTTGGATATTGAACGCTGTTTCTTCAACAACTCCTTCTTTCAGAACCTCTCCGTGATCTTTAAGCGTGTATTTCACGTTCTCGAAAGGGCCTTCGATATCCAGCTTGACCGATATCTCATCCATTCCAATGTTGAAATCCGTCGATCGGATGAACGTCTCTTCAAAGAGCTCTATCACAACGGGCTGCCACATGCCTGTGATATTGCCGTACCAGTCCTGTTTGCCGATCACTTCGTTCTTAAGCTCCTCTATCGGGAAGTCCTCAACCTTCACGAGGATCTCGTTCTCGGGTTGATTCATCTGCCCGGTTATATCAAAGGAGAAGGCATCAAAACCCCCGTGATGCTCTCCCACCTTCTCCCCGTTGACCCAGACCTGTGTTGTCAGATCCGATCCGTAAAAGGTGATGGTTTTTTGCTTTTCCAGTTGGGCCGGTTTCAGAGGAACGGTTTTGCGAAAATAACCCGTCAATGATTCAGGATCGGGGTAGCTTTCCTCTGTTATTGGAATGGACCCGGGGATTGTGATGGTTTTATCATAATTGAAAGCATCATAACTCAACGCCCAGGTTCCGTTTAAAACAATTGTTTCTCTCATTTGACACCACTTCCTGCGGAGACACCCTGCATAAGATTTTTCTGGAATATAATGAACAGAATGATGACCGGGATGGAGGCCATGACATTGGCGGCCATGATGGGCCCGTACCGGATGTTTGTTTCCGAGCCGGCCAGTGATGCCAATCCAACCGGCAGGGTATACATGGTGTCCGTTGTGGCAATGATCAGGGGCCAGAGGTAGTAATTCCATGTCCAGGTGAAATTGAGGATGGAGATGGAGGCCACAGCGGGCAGGGACATTGGAACAATGATCTTCCACATGATGGTCAAGTGCGTTGCCCCGTCGATTCTGGCGGCCTCATCATAGGCGTTGGGTATCTCCCGGAAGAAATTGGCCAGGATAAACGCACACAACGGTGCGAAAGGTGCGGGGAGTATCAGCCCCCAATAGGTGTTGATGAATCCAAAGTCCTTCATCTGGAGAAAGAGCGGAATCATGATAGCCTGTATCGGGATCGTGATGCCGGCCAGAACAACGATGTTTAAGAATTTCCGGCCCGGGAACATCATTCTCCCCATGGAATAGGCCGCAAAGACACTCATGACCACCACCATCAGCGTGGCGCTTACACTAACCACAACACTGTTGATAAACCATCTTCCAATCTTCCCCTGATTCAGAATCTTTCCATAATTGCTGATCTTAATCTCAGAGGGGATAAGCTTCGAGGCAACGATATCCTTTTCAGGTGCAACCGATGATATCAGCATCATCAGGAAAGGAAAGAGATAGACA
>CAZVWW010000167.1:0-4580 GCA_964631265.1 uncultured Thermotogaceae bacterium | reverse complement strand
AGAGGTATGGCCGTTATCCCGGTCCATACCTCTTCCCTCTTAAATCAGGCGGTCTTGTCGGTCTTTTTGACGGGTCTTGTTACAACGACATCAAAACCCGTGTCGAAGATGTTTTGAAAGACCTTTCGGCCGATCTCGACGGGGGCCTCCAACTCAACCTCCCTCAGTTTTTTGATCAAATCGAATATCTTACCCTTTGGGATGGCACCGGTTGTTTTAATGCTTGCCAATGGGTACTCACCACCGACAACCTTGACGTTCGAGGTGACAACGCGTCTGGGATCCCTTATCTCGGAGATCACATAATCCCTGCCTCTGGGGCATCTGTTGCCGCTTACCTTTATATCATCACCGTCTATCTCCGCCTCCACCTCACAACCGAGCGGGCATGAGATACAGGTGAATTTTCGCTTCTCCATGGCTTACACCTCCTCGATACTGACTTTTATCTCGTTAAGGTCGAGTTCTCTTATCTTTTCTTTCATCTTCGGTGTGATCTTGATATCAATCATCTCGCTCGGCTTGGCGCCGAGTTTAACCGTGTTCGCGACCCCGGGTCCGATGCTGACCTTTGCCTTGTTGATGTTCTTTGTCGGTCGAATATAAAATTTGAAGGGCAGTTCATCAAGACAGACCTCTAAAGGGGTGATAGCGCCGACATTCTGCCCTCTCTCAACGGGGATCTTCCGGCAGTTCAGGTCCTCTCCCTTGATCATCCTGGCGGCCGATTTTGCCGCCTCGATCCCCTCGAGCGTTACAAAATCAACCAGATCATAGACCGTCACGTTGTTACCGGCTGCAAAGATCCACGGATGGGTTGTCCTCTGATGCGAATCCACACGAAGCCCCTTATTAACAGGATCGAGTTGTGTGAAGTCCTCAACGAGTTCGTTCTGCGGGAGAAGTCCCACCGAGAGGATGAGTGTGTCAACATCGATATCTCTTTCAGTTCCCGGAATGGGTTTGATGTCCGGCGTGAAGTCCATGATGGTGATGGATTCCAGTCTCTCTCTGCCTCTCACCTCGACAACACTGGTGGAAAGCATCAACGGGATATCGTAGTCGTCCAGACACTGCACAATGTTCCTTGCAAGCCCCCCCGAATGCGGCATCAGTTCGGCAACGCCGGCAACCTCCATCCCTTCAAGCGTCATTCTCCTCGACATAATCAGTCCGATATCCCCTGAACCGAGGACGAATGCGCGTTTGCCGGGCAGATAGTTCTGCAGGTTGACAAATCGCTGCGCCACACCGGCCGTGTAAATCCCTGCCGGACGGGTGCCGGGAATCCTGAGATTACTGAACGGTCTCTCACGGGCACCGGTGGTCATGATCAGAGCCGTGGGCTTATAACAGGTCAGTCCCTCCCGGCCGACGGTGATGACCTCGCGTTTGTCCGGATCGACTCTGAGAACAAACTGGTTGGAATGGATGTTGATGGCCTGCTCAGTGATCTGATGCCTGAAACGATCGGCATATTCGGGGCCGGTCAGCTCCTCTTCAAACACATGAAGACCAAAACCGTTATGAATACATTGGTTGAGCACACCGCCCGTGCTTTCCTCACGTTCTACAAGAATGGTTTCACAGCCGCTTTTGGTTAATTCCACCGCAACGGCCATCCCGCCAGCTCCCCCTCCGATAACAAGGGCATCAAGTTTTATGGTCTTCATTTTCTCACCCTCCCGGTCAACAATTTCGTTTCACCGCTCCTCTGTTTGACTTCGTTCAGCGGAATGTTTAACTCATCGGCAAGGATCTGTGCCAGTTTTGGCAGGCAAAAACCGCCCTGGCATCTTCCGAAGGAGGCCCGCGTCCGGAATTTAATCCCGTCGATGGTTCGGGCCCCTCTCCGGATGGCCTCAACCACCTGTGCCTCCGTTACCTTGTTGCAGACACAGACCACGTTTCCGTACCGTTCGTCCTTTTCGACCATCTCGGCCCACACAGATGGATCGTCTTCGGGCAGGGATGGATAGGGATCAAGTTTCGGGTTGAAATCGGGGTTTTCCTTGAGGGGCACGTTGAGATCCTCTGCCAGGACCCTGGTGCAGATATGCCGGGCGATGGCGGGGGCCGCTGTCAGGCCCGGCGATCGCATCGCCGCAGCGTTCACGAATCCCCAGACAGAAGTCGTACCGATGGTGAAGTCTTTCTGGGGGCTCTCGGGGCGAAGGCCGGCGAAGGTCTTGACGGTTTCGGAGATCGGCAGGTCGACGACCATATCGCTCGTCTTCTGAACCACTTCACGGAGTCCGTCAGCGGTTGTGGCAGTATCCTCTTTTCGATCCCGCTCCAGATCCTCGGCAGTGGGACCCATCAGGATCCCGCCGTCTACAGTCGGGAGAACCAGAACGCCCTTCGAGACCTTTGTGGGAACCGGGAAGAGGACATTGGTTACCACGGGTCCGATTTTTTTGTCCAGCAGGATGTACTCACCCTTCCTTGGATGGAGCTCGGGACAATCTGCTCCGGCCATTTCGGCTATCTTATCCGCGTAGAGTCCGGCGGCGTTGATCACAATATCACACTCGTAAAACCCCTTATCCGTTCTGACCCCTTTAATGGCTGTCCCGCCTTCTCCTTCAACTGTTTCGATATCGGTAACGGTTTCCCCGGGTTTGAAGACCATCCCGTTCAGAACGGCATTTTCAACCCCGGCGATGGCCACCATCCAGGGTTCTGTGATGCCCGCCGTCGGGCACCAAAAGCCGGCTTTGACTTCCGGGTTCACATTCGGGTTCCGTTTCAAAATCTCGTCTTTTCCGTGAATCTCACAATTGGGAACACCATTCTCTTCAGCCCGTTCCTCGAGTTCTTTCAGATGAGGGAGCTCTTCCTCGCTGAACGCAAGGACATATGAGCCGATTCGCTTCATCTCAAATCCGAGTTCCTCCGAATACTGCGTGAATAATTCATTTCCTCTGGCGGCAAATTCGCCTCTCACCGTCCCCGGCGGATCGTCATAGCCACCGTGGATAATCGCCGAATTCGCTTTGGTAACCCCCCAACCGGCATCCTCCTCCCTTTCGATAAGCGTGACCGAGAAGTTGTACTTCATCAGTTCCCTTGCGATAAGAGACCCAACCACGCCCGCACCAATCACAACAACACTTTGCTTTTCACCCATAGATTAATCCTCCTTAAAAAAAGCAAAGAGCGCCACGTAATGGTAAAGATATACGCGGCGCTCTTCTCTCTCTTATGCCAATAATTATTTAATTTTTTCTCTATCGATTATACCATAAATCTTATGTTCTTGTATAGGGGATGAGGGCCATCTGTCTTGCCCGCTTAATGGCTGTTTTTATTGTTCGCTGATGTTTCGCACAACTGCCGTTGATCCTTCTGGGGATTATCCGGCCCTTGTCCGTGACATAATCCTTTAGAAAATTAATGTCCTTGTAATCAACGTAATTCACCCCTTTTGAACAAAGGGCGCATTTCTTCTTTCTTCTTCTCTTGAATCGTTTGTTTCCGCCTCTCGGCTTTCCTTTATTATATGCCATTGATTAATTCCTCCTTGTATTTGTCAATTCAAAACGGTACTTCATCATCGTCCGAAGTATCCGGTCCGTCAAAGACTTCATTGTTGTTCGATACAACCTCATCATTTGCAAACGGTCTCTCACTGCTGTCATTTGTCTGCTGAGGCGCATTTTGGGTAAATTGCTGTGAAGCCTTTTTTGTTTCCATAAACTGTGCCCTGTCGGTGATGATATCCGTGAAGTACTTGGTGACGCCTTCTTTGTCCTGCCAGCGGTTGATCTGTACCCTGCCCTCTATCATAACCAGTTTACCTTTTGAGAAGTAATTGGATACAAACTCAGCTGTCTTGCCAAACGCCACTATTCTGAAAAAATCGGTTTCCTGTTGATTATTCGAGCTGCTTTTGAAGACCGGGCGGTCCACAGCAATCCTGAATTTGGCAATCGTAGTGCCGTTGCTGCTGTAGGATGTCTCCGGATCAGCTGTCAATCTGCCGACGAGAATCACCTTGTTATAACTAATCCCCATGGTTATTCTCCCTTTTCCGAAACGTCAAATTCCGGCTCTGTTTCAGGTGCTTCCGGTGTCTTTTCCTCCCTGCTTTCTTCCTCAATCTCAAGGTCGCCTCTTTTTCTGTTCTTGATCAATTTCTGTCGTTCCGCTTTTTCGATGTCATCTCTTCTGACAATCTGCTTTCTGACAAACATGGGTGTGACATGGAAGAGGTTCTCGAGCGGTTCAAGCATATTGCCTTCCGCACGGAAGAGTACGACGCAGTAATCGCCCTCTTTCATCTTACTCTTGGGGAGCGTGTAGGCGAGTTTCCTGACACCCCACCGGTCAACTTTCTCGATAACACCGTTCACTCTTTCCTCAATAAGCTTCTTTACCTTTTCAACACCGGCATCCCTTTCTTCTTCAGGGAAATTGGTGTCTGAAAAGAACATCAATTCATAAATCCTCACTCAATATTACCTCCTGTGGTCAATTTGATTTTGGTCCCCGCCCGTTAGCGGGAACAGGATTTTCCGCCAGATTATAACACACCCCGCAAGGCAGGGTTTGTTACAATGTGGATAAATAATAGTTAA
>CAZVWW010000166.1:0-4627 GCA_964631265.1 uncultured Thermotogaceae bacterium | reverse complement strand
AGCCACAATCCAGTCATGAGTCCCCTGGCTCATGTCCTTATCCGGTTTTTTAACGTTCTGATTCTGTCTGACAAATGAAAAGGCCATCTAAAGAGGAGTTCTTTTCTATTGTCCATGGAAAGAGCCAGTATTATTATACCAAAAACAAGACAGGGTCCTTGAAATAGAGGAACAGGCCCTTGAATCATGGAGGAAATAAAACATGACTCATCAGACTCTTTCTTCAGAAAGGCTTATTATCAGAAAATTTCATGCTCAAGATTGGAAAGATGTATATGATTATCTTTCCAAAGAAGATGTTGTGGCTTTTGAGCCATATGGTGTTCAAAGTGAATCGGAATGCCAAAAGATTGCTTTACAGCGTTCTGAGGACGATTCATTTTGGGCGGTGTGGCTAAAAAGCAACCAGAAAGTCATTGGCAATCTTTACTTTAATCAGTTGATGCCAACTGAATTTAGGGCCTGGGAATTGGGCTATGTTTTTAATAGCGATTTTCATCATCAAGGCTTCGCCACGGAAAGTTGCAAGACGTTGCTCGACTACGCTTTTGACGCTTTATCGGTGAGAAGAGTGGTTGCCCATTGCAATCCCGAAAACACAGCCTCCTGGAAACTATTGGAAAGGTTGAAATTCAGAAGAGAAGGGCATTTTATGAAAGCTGCCTTTTTTAATAAGGACAATAAGGGCAATCCCCTTTGGCACGATGCCTTTCAATATGCCATTCTAAAAGAAGAATGGCATGGATCAGTGTGACAGGTTCTTTGATTCACTTTTTCAATCTTCATTGTTGAAAATCTTGTCAAATGTTTTGTGATTTTCCAGAAATATGTTCCAGACCTTTTCACCGAACCATTCTTTGCCGGTGATACCTGTTCTGTCATCTCTTTTCAGGATATTCATGGTTTTTTCGTGGGAAAAGGCGGGTTTATACTGTCTGGGGCTGCGTATGGCGTCGTATCGGTCGGCGAGAGAAACGATTCTTGCTTCCAGTGGAATCATCTCCCCTGTCAGGCTTTCAAGTTCCAGGTAATCTTTGTAATTCTTGGAATCCGGGCTCACCAGTTTGCCATCATGTATAATCCCGGGATAGCCGTTACCGGCGTAGATCTGATGATGATGCAGGGCGATGTTGTAGGCCATCTCCAGGCGTTCGTCTTCTCTGCTGCTGTATTCCATCATGGTTCGGATGATTTGAGCACCGTAGACGGTGTGCATCTTCATTCGATCCCTTTCGTCTTGTGTATATCTTCTTTCGAGTTTGATCAGCTCCGGGATGGCCACTTTACCGATGTCATGGATGGCGGCTATCTGGGAGATGTTTCGGCAGAATTCATCATCCATTCCCAACTGACGGGCAATGAATTCTGAGTAATGATTCACCCGGAGGATATGATCTCCTGTTATTTCATCGCTGTATTCTGCGGCTGCTGCAAGCCCCATGATTTTCTGGATGAACTGCTCGTCGTTTTCTCTTGCCAGAGATGTCAATGAACTGATGATCTTGTAGAAATTGACATAGGTTTTGAAAAACCGTTTCTCATGGAGCGAGAGTTCCCGGTAATAGTTAAAGGCGATCACATAGAGATCAATTTCATGATAGGTGATAAAATTATCGATACGCATGCCCACAAAGGCCTTGACCGATTTGTTAAACGGGAATTTATCTTCAAAATTCTCATAGTCGTCTCTTGAGAAGGCGAAGACCTCTTTTTGTACCCGGCTTAGTAGGATCGGTGCTTCTGATTCAAGATTAAGTGAGATCCTTTCGGAGTTTGTTAACTTGTCCTCTACCCTTTTGTAGACTTTGCCTGTGAGTTTGGTGTTAGTTTCATCTGTGGTCGCGATGAAGACGGATTGAAAACCGTTTTCCAAGGCAAAATCAGCAAGACGATCACCACTCGAGGTCTCTCTTGTCACTTTTCGAATATTGTTCAGATAATAGTTGCTGAGTTTGAGCAACTCGTTGTGTCTTTTTTCTGACTGTTTTTCAACGGTAATGTCCTGGAACCAGAAGAGACAATGGCCGGTCTTAACGCCTTTTTCATCCGTGACGTGCTTGACACTGACTTTGTAATACTTTTTCATCAACGGGGAATAGGCTTCAGCTATCTGTATCGTTCCCCCTGTACATTTCTTTTCTGGGGTTTTTTTGATTTTTTCGATATCTACTTTTTCTAAAAGATCTGACAGTCTTTTCACGTTATTCTTATCGAAGAGTAATTTGGTTTTTCCCAGGGAAAGGAGCATCTCCATTTTGTAGTTGGTGATAAAGGCGGGGTCACTTTTTTCCTTCGGCAGTTGCAATAACAGCTGCATCTTTTCGTTTTTAACGGCGATTGTCACTCTTGTTATCAGTTGAACAAGAAACGGGATGATAAAGGAATAGGGACTGAAGCGCGCGTTTAGCAGCGTGATGAGCACTCCGACAATGATCGAGGAGATATAGATAACGGGGCTTTTCATTTCTGTAGCGGCGTATTTGAAAAACTTTTTCACGTTACCAGTCCCTTCTAAGGCTTAGAGCGCAGGCCTTGTAAAATAAACTCGATAAGATTCCTGATTCGCGCTTATTCCAATCTCCTTAGTTTTTGCAATCATTCTAAACCATTATACCACGAGAAAATAATAGGCCTGCCTATAATATGGTTAGGATGATGTAATAATTTCCGTGGTTAAAGCGTCACCATCATTGAAAGCACGGAAGAAAAAGATAAATAAATTAGGAGGGGTTAACATGAAGTTATTTAATAGAAGAGAGAAGAGATTAAGAGCGTCGAACCGTGAGGTCAGATTCAACGATATTCAGGAAGAAATCGAAGTGGCAAAGGATAGATTTTACTTTACGATGCATGGATTTATGAGATAAAAAATCCACTGGGGATTCCCGGTAATCAGGTAGGGGTGAGATGTATGAGACATTTATTCGGAAGAATGTCAAGCGTTCAGGGGTTAGACGATATACAGAAGAGGATTGATTATGTCAAGGATTCAACACTCTGGAACGTTGAAAGGTACTAAGTTAGAAAACATAAATAAAAAAGGCGGGGCTGTTAAAGGCTCCGCCTTTTTTATGGTTTTGGGATTGGTGAGGCAGGTTTTTGATGTGCAACAGAAGATAATAGGACAAGAGCCAGGGGACTCTTGACGGGATTCTGGCAGCACGATCGCTTCAGGAAGCGTTGGATGTGTTGCCAGAGGTGTATTCAGTCTTTTCTTTTTATTTTGAAAAACCCGAATAGCCGTCTTCATAATGGTAGATGTATTCAAAGCCGGCTTCGGTCATTTTTTCAACGGCTCTTGAGCTTCTTCCACCACTTTGACAATATACGAAGTATATCTTATCTTTGTCGAGTTTGGCGATTTCAGCTTCGAACTTATCGTAGTAGTTGAGGTTGAGGGCGCCGTCGATATGTCCATTATCGTACTCGTTAGTGGTTCTGACATCGAGTATGATAAAGCCCTCATTGTCCTGGTATTTGTCGAGTATCTCTAAGGCCTGTTCTGTGTTGAGATTAGTCCATTCATTGTCTGTTTGGATTTTTACCCCCTCTTTGGTATCCGAAGGTGGTTCCGATGTGTTTTTTTCAAGTGTGCCGTGGTAAATGTAGATGTTGTTGAGGATGATGTCGTTTTTCTGAGTGAATGTTTGGACGGTGTTGAACGAAGCATTCTGGATCACATAGTAATCGGTTGGATCAAGCGTTTCATAATCTTCCTGAAAACGTTCGTAGTCTATAAGTGTTGAATTCGGGATTGTGCTGAGTATCAGCTCGGCCTCGTCTTCGCTGGTTAGTTTGATAATAGGTAGTGGGTTGTAGGTGAATGTATTATCGAGGCTGGTGAGCCATTCTTTAAATTGTTCAGGTCCGATAAAGCCATTATGTCTTCCGGCGATTGTCAGTTTTTTGTCAAACACGAATACGGTCGGTGTCTTTCTTATTTTGTACTTGGAAAAAAGAATGGAGTAGGAGTAATCTTTCGGATCTTCGGAATCAACCGGGAATTTTCCGGTTTTCAATCCGAGTTGGTTGATTTCCATTGTCAAGAATCTTTCTTTCAGTAGTTGTGATATGCTCTCGTTCTCAAGTGTTTGTTCTTTAAAATCTTCGCATTCTCCGCATCCGGGGATTGCAAATAGGAGTATAACGGGTTTTTCAACGATTTTTGAAAGTTCGAACGTTTCGTTGTATTTGTTTTTAATGACGTAATCCTCGTATCCGGCGCTTAAAAGTGTTGTGCTGATGATTATCAGCAATAATGCTACTAAGATTGTTTTGTTTTTCATAATGGCCTCCATGAATTCGTTTTTTAGACGTGTTATTTTTGACGTTTTTTGTTTTTGGAATGCTTCATTATGCATTTGTGTTTTGATGATATAATCTTTTTGGGTGTTGGGATTATGGACATTTGTAAAGGAATCAAAAGAGGAAGAGGACAAGAGCCAGGGGACTCTTGACGGGATAACGGCAGCAGGCTCGCTTCAAGAAGCGCCGGGACCTGTTGCCAGAAAAAGGAAAAAAATATAGGCTCGCTACTTGGAGGGGAGATAATGTTTGATGAGTTTAAACGAGATTCTAAAGAGGATAAGCAGGAACTGAGTCTGCACAGGATTGAGGGGCTTTTTGA
>CAZVWW010000165.1:2297-4647 GCA_964631265.1 uncultured Thermotogaceae bacterium | reverse complement strand
GCAGAAAAAGACAAAAGAATTGAATCTGCTGGAACGATTCGAACAATACAAAGACGAAATCCTAACGTTTTTGACCCATGAAAACGTTCCTTTCGACAATAACACAGCTGAAAGAAGCTTTCGGATGGCAAAGGTGAAAGACAAGGTTTCCGGTTCTTTTAGAGGAACAGGGGATGAATGCTTTGCTGTTATTAGAAGCTTTGTTGATTCTGTCAGGAAAAACGGTATTGGCGTTTTTGATGCCATTCGCTTCTGCTTTGAAGGCTTTTCTCCGTTGTTGATTGTTAATCATTTGTTTTCTTGTTGAGAGTTTTTCAGGGGTGCTGAATAGTTACCTTTGTTTCATCAATGATTACATTGTACAAATCATTCACCTCATTAGACTTCCTCAAGATTGAATGTTTTTTCAACGATCAAACGATGCCCGCCAATTGCCGTTGGATTACAATCTGTGTTTAAAACAAGTACTTCTTTTTTAAAGCTGGAAAAGTGATCGATCTGTTCTGATACCTGTTGGACAAGTGTCGGACAATGCACCGCCAAACCACCAGAGAGCACGATAAGTTCGGTATCCAGTGTAATGGCTGCAACAGATAAAACTTCCCCCAATTTCCTGGAAGCCTTCTTGTATATCCTTCCAACTCTTTCGGTATCCTTATTTGCCTCCAATTGATCCAAGATCTTGATTCTGTCATGTAATTCCAGTTTGAAGAATTCCTTTGAAAACTGAACAAGTGTGTTCTCGATCAGCAACACTTCGAGAGGATAATTGTTTGAAACAAGCGTCTGTCCAATCTCACCCGCCTGTCCCCCACCCCCTTTAAACATTCTTCCATTCATGGTTATGCCTACACCAATACCAATATCCAAAACGGCTGCAAGGAGATTGGGCTTTTTCAAAAATCTTGAAAACCCGAGTGCCAGCACATTTGCATCATTTTCCCAGATCAACGGGATCGTCACACCCTCAATTCGCATCTTCGCTGGTAAGGCGATATCTTTCCAACCGTAAAATCTGCTTCTGATCAGTCTGTTGTCAAGTGATAGCGGCGCGGGAAACGCAATACTGATACCCATTAAAGAATCAACATTTTCAGGAGTTTCTTCAAGCAACTGCCGGGATTGTTCACTGATAATATCCAACAACTGTTCAAATGTAATTTCCTTTGTAAACTGATATTCGATTTTGTTGATTATTTCTCCTCTTGCATTCAGAAGAACGGCATTGCCTCTGTTAAAGGCAATTTTGATACCAATGGTATGAAAGGCCTCTTTATTGATGTTATAGAGGGCGGGTTTTCTTCCACGTGAGGTATCTTCAATACCAACATCTGCAATGAGGCCTTCAGAGACAAGAGTATCCATGATATTTGAAACAGCGGGAAGACTGATCTTAAGTCTCTTGGCAATATCCGGTCTTGATAAGGGTTCTTCGCTTTCATACATCAGGTATAATGTCCGTCTTTTATTTAATTCGTGAATCTGTTCTGATACCCTTTTTTTCATATAATCACACCATCTCAAAAATTGTTATTGACTATAATTAATTAAGCTAATTAATTATATCACTAATTGAGGATTTTTGCAAGTGCTTATTTCCACTCGAGTGGCAAAGCTATTGTTGTTGGAGTTTTTGGATATCCTTGAAGGATTTTTCAGTCGAACGGGTAAAAAGGAAGAGAACAAGACCTGTAGGAATGATTTTTGCGTTTATTCACAAGGTAGGTGGCATATTCACCCCTTAATGAGTTTCCGCTGGCTCTGATCCTATCAGCATTACCTGTAGTCAAATAAGGCGGGCCTTAGAGAAAACGCTTTCATCTAACTAAAACGAAAGAAGACAAGGCCTTTATTTCTGGAACGAAAGGGGATCGGTCTATCGTGGAATTGCCCCGGTGCTCAAAATAAATATGGCACCCTTGACAAAATGAGAATAAAATGCAATAATATGATTGTATGAGCAATCAATCATATATTAAGAACAAGGAGATGGCACTATGTTAGAGACAACCTTTAAAGCCTTGGCAGATGAAAATCGATTAAGGAGCATCAATATTTTGTTCCATGGGGAATTTTGTGTCTGTGAATTGGAGGTCCTGCTTGGACTGTCTCAGTCAAATCTCTCCAGGCATTTGGGGAAGCTGAAAGCAGCTGAATTAATTACAGCTAAAAAGGATGGACAATGGGTGCATTATACAATTTCAAAGGCATTTCAAACAGAAAATCCCTTATTGTTCGACTATCTTCAGTTAAAGATGTCGGAAGATCAGACCTTCAAAAATGATTTGGAGAGATTGAACAACTATCGAAAAAACGATCTGACATGCACGGTTATTACCAATAACAAAGA
>CAZVWW010000165.1:0-2197 GCA_964631265.1 uncultured Thermotogaceae bacterium | reverse complement strand
AAGGAGGAAACAAACATGTCGTACAGAATCGCGTTTATTTGCGTGCATAACTCGTGTAGAAGCCAGATGGCTGAAGGATGGGCAAAGAAACTTGGCGGTGACCTGTTTGAACCCTATTCAGCCGGGACTCAGGAATATCCGGAAGTCAAACCCCTTGCCGTGCAAGTGATGGAAGAGGCGGGTGTGGACATGTCCGCACACAAACCCAAACTGATCAAAGAAATCCCGAACAAACTCGATATTCTCATCACGATGGGATGCAACGTCACCTGTCCGTATATCCCCAATCAACATTCCGAAGACTGGGGGATAGAAGACCCTTCCGGAAAAGGGATCGAAGCGTTCAGAAAGACCCGGGAGGAGATCCGGGAGAAGGTCGAGGATTTGATCAACAGGATTAAAACGGGTTCATTGGACGATACGCAAGACAAACCGTTCTTTAACACATCGAAGATGTGACACATCGCAGATGTCAATTAGATTGATGATAAAACCCCAATATCGAAGGAAAAGATAGAAGAGTTCTACACTATTTACAAAAGGAGAAACGGTGATACGAATGACGGATAAAAAAGAGATAGGGAAATTGATTGTTTTAATGGGCTTCTTTTTGTTGTTTTTCTTCCTCCCGTTTGGCAATACGACGGTTCAGGAGTCAATCATTGCCGGATTTGAACTACTGGGTGAATATGCCAGAGAGCATGTGCTGCTTTGCCTGGTCCCCGCGTTCTTTGTTGCCGGAACGATTGCGGTATTTGTCAACAGAAATGCCATCTTAAAACTGCTGGGACCACAGGCCAAAAAATGGATTGCCTACCCGGTAGCCAGTTCTGCCGGGGGGATACTGGCCGTGTGTTCATGTACGATACTGCCCATTTTCGGCGGGATCTACAAAAGAGGGGCCGGACTTGGACCTGCAATCGCGTTTTTGTTCACAGGTCCCGCCATCAACGTAACGGCAATCTTCTTAACCGGAGAGGTCCTTGGATGGGAATTATCCATTGTCCGGTTGATCGCAACCATCATAACGGCGATTGTAATTGGTCTCATCATGTCGTGGCTTTTCAGAGAAGAGAAAGGCCAGGGGGGCATTGTCATGGAAGACGATGACGGGGAAAAACCCCTGTGGGTATTGACATTCCTGAGCCTGCAGATGTTCTTCCTGGTTACCGGTGGTTTGTCGTTTAACCCCGTTTTAAAGACAACCTTGCTGGTCCTTTCGGTGCTGGGTATCATAGCCCTATACTTCCGATTCCAAAAAGAAAGACGAAGAGAATGGATTGGAGAGACCTGGACATTTGCAAAAAAGATCCTGCCGTTTTTATTCGTCGGAGTCTTTATCGCCGGTATCATTTCAAAGGCGCTGCCGGAAGAAGTCGTGCAGAGTGTATTGGGAGGAAATAAATTATTATCATCTCTGTTCGCTTCCGTTTTTGGCGCCCTTATGTACTTTTCAACTTTAACAGAGGTCCCCATCGTGCAATCCCTGATGTCTCTGGGAATGGGGAAAGGTCCGGCGCTGTCACTCTTTATGGCCGGCTATACACTGAGTCTGCCAAACATGATCGTTCTGATAAAATTGTTGGGTTCAAAAAAGGCCTTCTCTTATTTTTTACTGGTCGTCTCTTTCTCAACAATAGCCGGCTTCATATATGGCAATCTATTTTAAATATAGAAAAAGAAAAAAATCATAGGCATCACTTTTTAAGGAGGGAATAATATGGAAATTAAAGTCTACGGAGCGGGATGTCCAAAATGTAAAAAGGTTTATGCCGCCTTTGAAGAGGCTATCAAGGAAACCGGAACAGACGCAAAAGTGGTCAAGGTTCAGGATATGAGTGAAATCATTAACAAAGGATTTGCGGCAACACCGGCGGTGGAAATCGACGGAAAAGTTGTTGCAACCGGAAAGGTTTTAAGCAAGCAGAAAGCAGCGGATCTGTTAAAATAAAGGAATACACTCAACAGCGTTTCTTGTCTTTTGCTTGAATAGGTAATATGATTGCTTTTTAGTGAGAGCCCCTTTATAGGGGCTCTTTGTTCAGATCCCCTTGGAATTTAGCCAGTCCTTTTAATTCCCTTTCTTTCAGATAAGGATTTCAGTCTGGTTCACTCTTTTTCCCGGATTTTGAATCATATACTATTCAAATTATACTAGATTTGTTCAGTATAAAAGACAACAATGAAACAACAAGGA
>CAZVWW010000164.1:0-4713 GCA_964631265.1 uncultured Thermotogaceae bacterium | reverse complement strand
TCGATTATTTCCCTATCCCTTTCATCCTGCGGCAAATCGAATCTCTCCCATTTTATGTGTCTTTTCATGCGAAGTTGAAAACTTTATGATTATAACATATCTATATCTCAAAGTACTGAGGAGCAAGCGATGACAGAATTCATCCGTTGAGAAAGACGGGGCTGTGGAATGTCATAAAACCGGGCCTTGCGTTTTTGATTCCCTTGAGGAGCACAAGCCGGGCATCCCTTTCGGGGTTTCCGTAGACGGGGCGGAGCTCTTTGAGTATGAGATGGTTCTCTTCAAGGATTCTGATGGTTTCCGGGAGGAGCTGGGGGTCGATGACGGTGCTGAAGTAGCCGCGGTTTTTTAAAAGATATTGAGCGGCCTGGAAGAAAGAGAGGAAGGTATCCCTGGAGGCCGCGCGTGTCCTGTCTCTTGTTTCGTCCGTGCTTCTTCTTCCCCGTCCCTCAAGGTAATAGGGCGGGTTGAAGACCACCAGACCGGTGATTCCGGGATTGCAGGTCTTTTGGATTTCACGGAGGTCGGCCGGTAAAAACGTGAGCTTTCCGCTGAGGCCGTTTTCGACAATTCCTTTGTTGAAATGCTCTTCCACCTCTGTCTGATTATCAATGCCGATGCCGTTTAAATCGAAGAGCTTTGAGAGACCAAAGCTCACAAAGCCGGTGCCGCATCCCAGTTCCATGAAGTGTTCGACTCTCCGGGGGGGGCGCGAATGCCATAAAAGCAAAACAGAGGCATGGGTCACTCTGTTGGAGGGATGGTCTGAAAAAACCCTTATTCTGTTTTTGATATGTTTCTGGAATGCTCGAAAGCTTTTGAAAGGCTGGTCAGTCAATGTTCACCACATTTTGTTCGTTTTCCATGTATTCCAGTGCCTTCTGTTCGATATCGAAACTCTTTTTCTTCCTTATACCGGTGCCGTTGTTTCTCAGGACGGTCTTATAAAAATGCGTCTGTGAATTCAACGAATCGATTCCGATCCCGGAGTTGATGACATCGCTGTTCAGTATCGAAAGATACGCGCTTCTGTCAACAAATATTCCCGTTTCTCCGCCGGAGATCTCCGAATCCCGAAGATTAATGGTTGATGCGCCTAAAAGGCTTATCCCGGTACCGGAAGCACTCACTTTTAATCCCTTTGCATCAACGGCCGAAAGTTTTCGAAGAATAATGGCGTTTTTGGCGTTTAATGCGGTCTCACAAAAAACAGCGCTTGAGAAACCATTCAGATCGACTGCTGTTTCAGAGGCGTTAAGTGTGGTGTTGGTCATTGTCAGTTCCTGTGTGTTGTTGATCTTAAGACCGTTTCCCGAGTTTATCCTGCAGTTGGTGAGCCTCATTGTGTTTGCCGAGGTTCCCTTTGCGAAGGTTGCGGCATCTATCCGGGAATCTTCAATGAAGATTGTGTCGGCATCTTCCAACGCCATGAACAAACCTGCTCCGGAGGAGTCGAGGCTTCTCGTGTGTAGGCTGCCGCCTTTCTCAAACGAGAAGACCGTATCGGATGCCCCGGCTTCAATGGTGCAGCTGTCGAGCCAGACCCGGCCGCCTTTGATGGCAAACAGCGTCCTTTCTCCATCAGGTTCTGAAAGGACCTTTCGTGTTTTTTTGGAATTTGACGGTATACTGATGACCTGTCCCTTGATAACAAGCGCTCCCCTCCCGGAGAAACGGAGCTGTACCCCCTTCTCAATACCCAGTATAATATCATCGGGCACAGTGATCGGGGAGTCGATGAGATACGGCGAGTAAAGGGACGTCAGCAGAGTATTCTGATCAATCGAATTCAGGACGGCAGACGTAACGGGCGAATATTTCTCGCTGTATGTGCGAACCGGATAGGATGGCTGGCTCTCGTTACCGGCGGTATCCAGGGAGGTGACAACGTATTTGAGGTATCTCTTTCCGGTTACAAAGACATCATCCCCGGTGCTGTCCAGATGAACAGCCTCGTCTTCTTTATTGATTCCATAGACATTGTACCCGCTGATTTCAGAGTTCGAAGACTCAGCTTGCCATTTGACAACATAGGCGTTATCCGATTTTTTGAGTTCAACACCCTGAGGCGGTACAGGTGCCGTCAAGTCAACCTGCATCTGACTTTCCACTGTCTTTCCCGAACCCTTGTTATCCTCGAGATACAGTTGAAAGGTGGTGGTTCCCTCTGTCAGTTTTGAGGTGTCAACAGCGGCAATATCGTCATTGATTGGAAGCGGAAGTTCACCAAGCGTCGCTGCTTTGGTTATCTCAGACGGTGATGTCCAGTCATCGTAGATGTCCAGCTCTATTTCATCTGTGTTCTTTCCGATAAACTGAGGCAGCTCGCCTTTCAATGCCGGTGGTCTGTTAATGGTGGTATCAATTTCCAGTTGAGATTCGGCCGAACGGTTCCCGGCCATATCATATTTATAAGCCTTCAGGCTGTAGCGCTCGTCTTTTTTCGCTTTGAAGGAGAAACGGCCCACCCGGCTTGAGAAAGACTGTTTTTTTCCGGAGACATTGAAGAAGAGTTTGTAGCCTCCTGCATCCGGATCGTCCCCGTTGCAGTTTATCGTTATTTCACCGTTGTCGATGATATAGGTCAGGTCAGGTTTTTGCGGAGGCGTCAGGTCCACTTCAAATTCAGCTTCCGGGGGGGTTTTGTCACTGACACCAAATTCATTGATCGCAGCCACAACAATGACAAATGCTCCCTCGCCGAGCTCTTCGGGATTAATGGTTATCATGGTATCCGTGGACTCTCCTTCAAGGAGCTCTTCCCTGTACGTTTCCTGATCATCTTTTTCCAGCCGGTAAACATTGTACCCGAACGTCAACTTATCCTCCGGCGTGCTTTCATCTTCCCCGCCGACTTCAATATTGATACCTGAAAGCCCGTAAAAAGGCTGGAGATCGATGATTTCTGTCTCCGGCGGTTTAATCTCCCCCTTGTTCGTACAGGATACAAGGGTTATGATGAAAAAGATTAAGATTAAACACCCGATTCTCAAGAACTTTCTCTGATTGGCGCGCATATTCCCCCCATGTTAAATAACAATTAGCTTATCTTTATCAATTATACCCTTCAAAGGCCGTTTCCGGTTTCTCACCGGACTCCAGAGAGAGCTCAAATCTCTCCGAGGAGATCCTGCCCGTGTATAGCTCTTTGAATAAGCCCCTGAGTTCATTATCCTCAATCCCCATCAATAATTCCAGGGGCACCCGCTTTTCAGGAGCATATAAGTCGAAAACGATATGACTCAGTCCCCCGAAAGGAAAGAGACTCCCGTCGGAAAACTCTTCAAGGCTGAAAACATCCTCCAGGGCATTTTCGATAGCATCTGTTTCAAAGCCCATCTGTTCCAGCTCATTATAGACTGTTTCGTACACTCTCTCTTTATCTTCAACACCGGATATAAGACTTTTTATCACCAGTGCCATTGCGATGTCGAAAATCTGTTCTTTCTGCGTCATCATCATACCTTTCCTTTGATTTGCTTGATGAATTATAACATACATCCCTTGAAAAAGGCTATATTATGCGGGTTTTAGCTCAACAGATGCCAGAATCTCTTTGTATAGGCCTTTATCAAAAGAGCCGGTGAGACAATATCGGCAAATCTGTCCTGAAACAGGAGCTCCCCTATCTTTTTGGACTCCTCTTCGAGCGGGTCCTTCAGATGGTCTGCAAATTCTTCGAATGAGAGTTCCCGCATCCATATGAAGAATCCGGGAAGATCCAATTCTGACGATGCAGTGAATTTCAGCTCACGCCAGTCATAACGTACCTTTTTTAATCCCTCGAAATACCCGGGCATCAACAACGAGTACAAGAGATTCTTGATCTCGCCGGCATATGTATAAACGTGATAAGCCACCGTTTTCTTTCTTCTAACCATCAGTACTGTACAATCATCATCGCCGGGAACCGTCGGTTTGAGTTTTTCAACCGACTCCAGGAGGCTGTCGAAAACATCCGGATCAATACGGCAGTTATCCGGAAATTCCGGAGTTGAGACAAATCCGGCACCAGCACGGGCAAACCGCTCGGCAATCCCGGCGCTTTTTCCGAGCCACATCGGTTTCACACCCTTTTGAGCCGGGCTAACCTTGAGTGTCTTTTTAAACGGATCGGCCTCTATAACCTTCCAGGCGCGCCCGGCCAGTATGAAACGCTGTGAGAAGTCTCCGCCTTCCAGTTTCTTCTGTGAAGACAGGGTTGCGTAATGGATCTTCCCGATCTCCTTTTCACCGTAATAAACACTGAAGGTTGTTCCGGCATCGAAGACGCTCAGGAATTCACCGACCGATGCTCCGCCAAAGAGGTTGTTCCCCTTTCTTGAAAGCCGGTACTGCGTCCCGCGTTTGGTCAGATAGTCCTTTTCACACAGACCGTTCAGCAGCTCCTTGAGATCATCCGCTTCTATATCCCCGAAGCAGTACGCCCGCTTCATGGGAGCGAGATCGGCCGGGCCCGCCTTCCCCTTTGAGATGATCTCGGAGATGATCTGATGGCCCAGTATCTGAGGATAAAAGCGTGGTATCTCAAGCGGCTCCACATCGCCTTCTTTAAAGAGCTGCACATTCGCAAAGAGGGCCAGATGTTCTGTCAGGAGTTTGTTTTCATTTTCCAGATCGGTGTTGACATAGAGTACCGCCCGTGCAACCCCGCTCTTTCTTCCTGCCCTTCCAAGGCGCTGCATGAAGGATGCGGCTGATTTGGGAACGGAA
>CAZVWW010000163.1:0-4791 GCA_964631265.1 uncultured Thermotogaceae bacterium | reverse complement strand
TCAGATGATTTTTCCGCTCGAGATCTATTGCCGCCAGTTCCGGCTTTGTCAGACAGTCCCGTCTGAGATTATCGACGGTGAATCGAATCTGCTCGTCGCTGAACGGAGCGAGTCTCTCAAAATCCCAGAAGTCGAACAATCTCTGCCGGTAGCGTTCATAATTCGTCCGGCGGATAAGCCCTTTTTGAAGCCAATCCGCCATGAGGCGATCGAGAACGACAGAAGCGCCCCGGGAGTAATCGGCAAACAGCTCCGCGTGTTTGAACTGTTTGAACTGCAGATATCCCCTGAGCGCTTCTCTTGTGTATCCGCCGGGTCTATAACCCGGTGAATGAAGGCGTTTCCTGTTCATTCTTAAACGAGCCTTTTCAGCAATTGGCCCCATTCGATGAGTCTGTCATAGTACATCTGCGAGGCGTCTTCTCTCTTCTCATAAACGAACGGTATCCGGCAGTTTTCCATGCATTTCTCAAACCCTTCCTTGTCGTTTTCCGCCAGATATTTAAGACTCAGCTGATTGTTGTGCTGGTAGATCCGCTCCTCGAGATCGTCTTTCAAAAAGACACCGGGATAGGGCATGAGCTCCTCCTCAGGTATCTTCTGAAAGGCATCGAAGTGCCAGTGGCTGTTGTATTTGTCGCGCATGAAGAGGAATCGATAGATATCCTCCCGGGCCTTTTTCCAGTGTGGTGTCTTCTTTTCAGGCGGGAGATGTTTGATTCTCAAACGGGGATCGAAATAGAAGCGGAATCCTCTGAATCTGGCGTTGAGGACATAATCCATGTCCTCTCCTCTGTTGACAAGCGGGTCAAAGCAGATTTCTTTCATGACTTCGTGTGTGATCACCATGTTGCCGCCAAGCCCCACCATAGAGGGTTTGAATCTCGGGGTCTTTCTCATCAGTCTTTCAAAGGCGGTGTTAAACGAGACATCCTTGGGCCACCATTTCAGTTCCCAGAAATTACGATAGCTGGGTCTTTCCTGTTCATAATAACCGGCCTTGGCCAGTATCAGCCCGTTATCGTGAGCTCTTTCATAAATCCCCTGCTGTGCGATATCAAAAAAATCATCGTCGATGAGGATCTCATCATCGTCCAGGAATATGCCGATATCTGCGCCTGTTTCCAGGGCGGCTAACAGGCAGATGTTTCTGATCTGTGAATAACTCTCCGGGGACAGGAGGTTGAAAGAGAGAGCTTCATCTCCGGGTTGTTCTCTCTTCCTGTCAAGCCATCCGTATGAACAGAGTTTGATATCCATCTGGTTCCCGAACGGGTTGATGTAATCGCTCAGTATCTTTTCGGCCTCATCTCTTATTGCTCGCTTGTTGGCCACTCCGACAATCCGCACGGGGATCGTCCCTTTTCGCACTGCCTCATACTGGGACAGATTTTGCAGGGTCCTCTCAAGCGTCCCTTTTCCCTCAAGGGGGGTGGGGTGATCAAAGACGATCTCCTCGTTGTCATCAATCGGGCCCCAATAAGTTGGTATCACGACACATTTTTTCATCTGACAACCTCCTAACCTTTAACGGCTCCGCTTGTGAAACCGGAGACAAGATGTTTTTGTAAAAACGTGAAAAAGATGATAACCGGCAATGCGATAACAACCCCGGCCGCCATGACGAGATTCCATGAGGTGGTGAACTGTTGCTGGAATTCGTACAAACCAAGAGCCAGTGTCCGGGTCTCTTTGTTGGTCAGGACCGTTGCAAAGAGGACCTCGTTCCAGGATTTCATGAACGAGAGCATGGCAACGGTGATAATGCCCGGAACAGCGGTGGGCAGAATCACCTTCCAGAAGGCGGAAAAGAAACCGCAGCCGTCAATGAGGGCGGCCTCCTCAAGCTCCATGGGGATGGTGTCGAAATACCCGCGCATCACCCAGATGGTGAACGGTGTGACAAAGGCGGTGTAGGTGATGATCAGCCCCGGGTAGGTACCGATCAACGCAATGCCCGTCTGATTCTTGATCAGGATAAAGATCAGATAATAGGGAAGGAGAAAGAGGATGCCCGGAAACATCTGTGTGACCAGAAATGTCATCCCGATGGTCTTTCGACCTCTGAATCGAAACTTCGACAGGGCATAGCCGGCAAAGGTGGCGACCAGGGTGGCAAAGACCATGGAAAAAAGGGCGATGATCAAACTGTTCTTGAAATACCGTCCAAGCGGCACGGTCTTCCAGATATCCAGATAGTTTTCAAATCGCAGTTTATCGGGAAAGAAGCTCGGATTGGGGGTGTGCACATCGACCGGGTACTTGAGCGATGTCAGGACGAGCCAGTACACCGGAAAGAGAACGATGATCAGCAGAAACACGATTCCGGCTATTCTCCAGAACTTGTAAATCCTGTTTTGGTGATGTAGGTTTGCCATCAGTCTTCCTCCAATTTGGTTACTTTGATGTAGAGCGTGATCAGCAGCAGCATAAACAGCATCATAACAACGCTCATCGCGGCCCCGCTCCCGAAGTCCCAGTTACTGAACGACCGGTTCCAGATGTTGATGGAGAGGATATCGGCCTGTTTTGACGGTGAGCCGCCCGTTAGGATAAAGGGTACGTTGAAGTTGTTAAATGACCAGAGGGCCGTCAGGACGGAGAGGATCACGACGACCGGTTTCAAAGATGGCACTGTGATATACCGGAAGCTCTGCCACGGGGTTGCGCCATCAACCCTGGCCGCCTCATACAGCTCAGAGGGGATACCCTGCAGGCCGGCGAGCAGTGTGATAAACCACAGGGGCCAGCGGATCCAGATATTGCCGATAATGATGGACCAGAGTGCCATGGGTCCGGTCAGCCAGGAGATGTTCTCCTGTATGAGACCGAGGTTTTTTAACACGGCGTTGACGATCCCCCAGTTTTGCAGCAGCATGAATCTCAGGTTGGTTAACGCCACGACACCGGGCAGGATGTAGGGGATCAGGAAGATGCCCCGGATCAGGTTTCTGCCCTTGAAATCCTTGTTCAACAGGTTGGCGCCGAGCATACCGAGGACGTAGCAACCGGCAACCGAGATGAAGACAAAGATCACGGTGTAAAAAAGCGAGCTCCAGAAGACACCTGACAGGCTGCTCATGGTGTTTCGATAGTTCTCAAGTCCCACGTAGGGTGCTGATGTCCAGTCGCGGATGTAGTAGATATTCAGTTTTCTGAAGCTGATAAATACCCCCCAGATCGTCGGGATGATATGGACAAACGCCGAAAGGAATATGGCGGGCAGTATCATCTTGTAGGCAAAACGCCTTCTCTTTTGATCAATCGTCAGCATATTCATGACCTCACAGTTTGAATACTGACGGGGAGAAATGAATTCTCCCCGAGTATAGTATAATAGTTTCAGGTTGTTTAAAGGAGAGATGGACGACCGGGTTTAACGGCCGTTTATCTCTCTCTTTTTTTACTGTACGTAATCGTCAAGCACATTCTGAAGCTGCTGGTCGTAATCGTTCAGCAGTTCTCTGAGGGTCTCGTCGTTGAGTGTTCCGTTTGCATTCATGCTGAAGATATCGACGATGACGTCGGGAACGAATGATTCCATTGCGCCCCATGCCGGTGTGATCGGATAATGGCTTCCGGCGTCTCCAACCCGTTCGAAGTCCTCCCACATCTGTGCAAGGGGTTCCTCGTCGAAGAACGGTTCGTTGTAGGCCTTTTTGACAGCCGGGGCCACAAACATCTTCTCAGCCAGAACGGCCTGAATCTCAGGTCTGGTCAGGAATTTGACCCATTTTTCAGCGGCTTCCTTGTTGTTGGAATCTTTGAAGATCATCAGATCGCTTCCGCCGGTGAAACCTGTTCGAAGGTCCCCGTTCTTACCGGGCTGCAGGGCAACGGCGGCCTTGCCTGTCTTGACCCATTCCGAGGTCTTATCCATGTCATCTTTCAGCACAAACCAGGGGCCCGGGTACATAAAGCCGACATTGCCGTTGAAGAACGAAACACAGATCTCAGTATGTCCCATATCAGCCAGTCCGGGGGACATCAGGCCGTATTCGTTGAGCATGTCCGACCAGAATTTGAATGATTCAAATGCCTTTTCCGTGTCGAGAAGGACCTCTTTGCCGTCCTCTGAGACGATATCCGTGTTGTTCTGCCAGAGGAAGCTGCCGACATAATGCCCGTTACCCTTACCGCGAAGTCCCATGGGATACTCAATCTCGCCTTTTTCTTTGAGGACCATTGCGCTGTAAAGAAGGTCTCCCCAGGTCTTCGGTGGTGTGGGCAGATCGTATTTCTCGAGCAGATCTTTTCGGTAAACCAGGGCGCGAATGTCTGCAAACCACGGCACGGCGTAAACCTCGTTGTCATACCCGGATGTGGACCAGGGGCCGCCGAGATAGGCGCTCTTGCCGCCGAATTCATCCGTTCTGTCTGTCAGTCTCTCGAAAGCGCCGGTTCCCTGCAGAGCGCCAACCCATGTGGTGCCAACCTGTGAAACGTCAGGGCCCTCTCCGGAAGCGACGGCTGCCATAATCTTGGTCCAGCCTTCTCCCCAGCCTGAAAAGTCAACATCGACCTTAATCCCCGTTTCCTCTTCAAACTGCGGAGCGACTTCTTCGATGAATTCTCTTGCTCCCGATCCTGACATCATCAGGAAATTCAGTGTCTGTGCGCCAAATGTGAAAGTCAACAAAACTGCCATAACCAAAGTGAACAGTAGTACCTTTTTCATAGATGATTCCTCCTTTTTGATTTCCCCTTATAAGGGATATTGTGTTGATTCTCTGATAATTAATTCCGGGTCCAGCGTTATCTCGTTTCTTTCGGGTCGCTTTCCGGATATGA
>CAZVWW010000162.1:0-4825 GCA_964631265.1 uncultured Thermotogaceae bacterium | reverse complement strand
CTAAAGCGTTGCATTCCTCGCAGGATGCATAAGTGCTAAAACGATATTGATGACGCCGAACAGGACGGCGTACAGGGCGATAACCCACAGCATCGCGATTAATCCGCCAAGGGGATTGACGATGAGAAAAAAGCCCACGACGAAAGAAAGCAACCCGTTGATAACCGTCATCCACTTAAAACCGGAACTCACGAGATTTTTCGGGAAAGAGAAGCCCGCCCAGATCTCCATGATGCCGAAATAAAGCAGCCATATAGCGATAACGATCAATGTGACTACTTCAACAACACCGGGGAACAAAAAGGCAAGCGCACCGAAGACGATGCCGGCGATAGCTTCGGCATACAACATCGATTTTGATTGAGTCGGTTCTTTCTTCTTTTTCTTCTCACTGTCGCTTCTCATCGCGGCAATTAGTTTATAAACACCCATGATAAGGGCTGCCCCACCGATTATTCTGACAATAATGATCGATGATATCCCGGGCCATGCAAACAGGGCAATACCGACTGCCAGGAATAAAAGACCTAATAAGAGGTTCTTCCACCAGCTTTCCTGGACGATCTGCTGTGCGGTTTTAACAACTTTCTTTTCCATACTTCACTACCTCCTTAAATTCTTTCAAGCGATCATGAGATTTCTGTATCTGTTTAAAGCAGCCAATACCTCATGTTTACGTACAAAGGCCAGATTACCCGGATGTTGATTTCTGTATTTGGAAACAACCTCCAGGCCGTCTTCTTTTATACTGTCAATGATACGATCAATAACGTCTACAATGTTTTCCTTGTTGCTGCTGTAATGGCGGTGTATGTAATCGATGATCATTCCGATGGTGTTGACCTGACTCGGTTCAACGATCTGTTCAACATAGGTCAGTTCAATATCGCTCTTGTTGACGGAGAGTTTGTCTCTACCTCTCGGCTTGACTTTGAAGCCCTTCCGCCCCTCTTTGAAACTCTCCTGCATGAGAATCCTTCCCGAATGCAATGCGATCTCGCTGTTTGGAACAGAGGACTCTTCGACAAGACGCTTTGCTTCATCCGTCACATCACGGGGCTCGTATTCATCCATCATGATCACCGTATCTGCCACGTTGAAATAATGGCCCGAGCTGCCGACAATCATGATGGTTGAAATTCCGTGTTGTGTGTACAGCCCCTTTGCCCTTTCGATGAACGGGGTGATCGGCTCTTTTTCGTCTTTGACGATCTGCTTCATGATCTCGTCTCTCGACATGAAGTTTGTGGCGCAGGTGTCCTCATCAATGAGCAGCAGGTTTGTTCCCGCATCGATAGCCTCCACAATATTGGCCGCCTGTGACGTACTGCCGCTGGCATTCTCGGATGAAAAACGGGTCGTGTCCTTTTTCATCGGGAGATTGTCGATAAAGGGGGAGATGTTGACCTTTTCCACCCTCCGGCCGTCCTCGGCTCTTATCTTGACGGCATTTTCCGCCGTTAAAACATACTCTCTGCCGTCCCCGGCCTTGTGATTGTAGATGCCAAGCTCAAGGGCGTTCAAGACCGTTGATTTTCCGTGGAAACCACCGCCGATAATCAGGGTGATCCCCTTTTTGATCCCCATTCCGGATACCGACTCGCCCGTTGGCAGGTCGAACGTCACTCGAAGGCTGTCGGGAGACTGAAATTCAACCACCCCGGATTTCAACGGCCTTGATGAGATACCACTTTCTCTCGGCAGAACAGAGCCGTCTGCCACAAACGCTGCAATATCTCTCTTTTCCATCTCCCCTCGAATGTGTTCCTGGTTCAAAAAGAGCTGAATGTGATGCTTCAGTGCATTCATGTCAACACTTTCGGTGAACAGGGATTGTCCAACGAGTTTGGGCATATAGTCAAAGAAAATCTTCACCGCATTTTGAGCCAGGACTCTTCTCCCGGCAGCAGGCAGGCCGACTTCCAGTCTTGCCTCGATGAACTCTTCTGAGGCCGTCACGGACGTTCTCTCAATGACCTCCTGATAACCGCAATCGATAGCCAATAATCCACTTTTACCGCTGCCGCCCACTGAATGATAGTGGTGAGCGATACTTTTGGAAAACGCTCTGGTGAGATAGTCGCAGAAAGCGATGTTTCGAGGTCTGGAGGAAAAGAGAGCGGGGTCAAAACCGGACTTTCCGGTCTCCACACGAATCCGGATGCGGGAAGGTGTAGCGAACGGATCGCCCTGCACGTAATCGATTAAGAGATCATAACCGTTAAATCTGTATTGGCCCTTGATCCCTTTATAGGCCTTATACCCTTTCCGATCGATTTTGTTCAAAGTCTTTCGCAGTTTCTCCATAAGAGAATCAACCCTCCGGAAAAAAATAGAAAACGCATCACGCACGTTGCTTCGATAGAAATCGACGGGGCGTTTTTGGACAGTTGGCTCAGCCGAGGCACTCCCATGGCACCCGGGTGGCACTGCTTATGGCTGCTTCCTTCCGGACCTGACCAGATTCACAGCTACCCGCCGCATAGGACCTCGGCCTCAACGCTACTTATCCAAAACCTTCCTCACCGACTGGACCTCAGTCAACGCATAAGCCTCGCATGAGTGGTTTTCGAGTACAAGGGACCACTACCCCCCCGCCTGCGTGATGCGCAATGATAATTCTATCACATTTTGGTCAAAACTGCAAACCGCTCCCGTGTTTCTCTGAAACAAGAGAGGCATGTTATAATAGATTAATCCGTTTCTTAACGAAAATGACAGGTGGTAATATCGATGAGTGAAGCAAAAGAGCGAAAGAACCCGGAGGATTTAGAAGCTCAGCTCAGACAAGCCAAAGAGAGATTGCATCTGGCGATGAACGTGGGCAATCACGGGTTTTGGGAATGGGATATAAAGACAAACGCCCTCTTCCTCTCGGAAAAATGGAAGAAGATGCTGGGCTACAAGGATGAGGAGCTTGACAATCAATTCAAAACCTTTGAAACCCTCATTCATCCGAACGATAAACCGTATGTCTTCCAAGAGGTCAAGGCCTATCTGAACGGGGAAAGAGACAAGTATGAAGTGGAATTCAGGATGAAGCACAAGTCCGGACGTGATGTGTGGATCCTCGCAAACGGTGATGCCCTCAGAGATGAGACGGGTACAGCCTATAAGATGGCCGGCATACACTACGACATAACGGACCGGAAAGAAAGGGAAGAGATAACAGAAGCGCTGTCTGAATCGATTAACAACACGGATAATCTGGTCGTCGTTAAAGATACCGATCTCAAAATAGTGGCCGCCAATCGGGCACTTGTTGAAACACTCGGGTATCGTTCCGTAAACGAGATCATTGGCATGACGGATGAGGAACTTTTCGGGATTTCCCGTCAGCAGGAACCTGTCAGGACGTATATGGAAGATGAGCTAAAGGCTCAGATACTCCCGGCCGGAGATTTCATACAGAAAGAAGAACCTTTAAGGAATCATAAGGGCCAAAAGCGAGTTATCCTGACCAAAAAATATCCGATCTATGATAAACGAAAAAAACTCATCGGTACGGGGACGATATCCGTTGATATCACTCAAAGAAAACAGATCGAGCGGGAGTTAATCGACGCCAAGAAGAAGGCTGAAAAGGCGAATATGGCTAAGAATGAGTTTCTTGCCAATATGAGTCACGAGATCCGGACACCGATGAACGGGGTGATCGGTTTTTCCGAGCTCTTAAAAAGAACCGAATTACAGGCGATACAGAAAAAGTATCTGGACAATATCATATCCTCCGGAAAGAATCTGCTGGCCATTATCAACGATATCCTTGATTTTTCCAAGATAGAGGCCGGAAAGATGAAAATGAATCTCGAGAAGACGGATATCAGAAATATGATCGAACAATGTGTTAAAATCATTGAACCAACCGTCTTGCAAAAGAACCTTCAGATCAGGGAAGAGATCGATGAGCGTGTCCCGGAGTTTGTGATCACAGACCCTTTGCGATTCAACCAGGTCATCAGTAATCTGTTAAGCAATGCCGTCAAGTTTACACACGAAGGCGAGATTGGTGTGAAGGCCCGGTTGATTGAAAGAAAGGGAACGACTGCCAGGCTCGAGTTCGCCGTGACGGATACCGGGATCGGCATCAGTGAGAAAAAACAGCATGACATCCTGAATTCCTTTACCCAGGAGGATTCTACGATAACCCGTAAATACGGGGGAACCGGACTGGGCTTAACGATATCGAATAGTATTCTGAAGATCATGGGCAGTGAGCTGAACCTTGACAGTGAAAAGGGAAAGGGAAGCACATTCAGTTTTGTACTCAGCATGGCAACAAAGCCGCAAAAAGAAGAAACGCCTATGGTCCATGATAAAGAGAAGGGAACTGAGAGAATGGAAAGAGAAACAGAACAGGTTGTAGGCACTCACAAGATATTGATTGTCGAGGACGATCAGGTTAATTTTATGCTGGCAAAGACGATCATCAAAAGGGAGTTTCCAAAGACAGAGGTTTTTGAGGCCAAGGATGGCCAGGCGGGCGTGGAAAAATATCATTCTCTTGCACCGGATCTTATCTTCATGGACGTCAGGATGCCGCAGATGGACGGCATGGAGGCGACCAAACTGATTCGGGAGGCTGAAAAGGGGACGGCACATGTTCCCATTATTGCCTTGACGGCGGATGTCCGGGAGGAAAGGCTTGAGCGTTGTCTTGAAGTGGGAATGGACAGTTATATAACAAAACCGGTCAAACCGGAGGATATTGCGGATAAGATAAGGGAGTATCTGGGTGAATGAGAGTTTGTAAAAGAGCGTCAATTTTGAGATTTGCTCTTTTTCTGGTATAATAATGCAAATCAAAAAACGAGGGTACAGTATG
>CAZVWW010000161.1:0-4840 GCA_964631265.1 uncultured Thermotogaceae bacterium | reverse complement strand
GGACGATGGCGACGGTCGTCTTCGTACCGTTTTCGGGTATTGTGGCATTTGACGGGCTTGACACGTTCTTTGTCATCATCTATCTGCTGGCAATCGGCTCTCTCGGCATGGCCATGAGCGCCGTCGGTTCGGGAAACCCCTGGGCTTCGATCGGTGTGATGCGTGCGTTGACGCAGATGGTGGGTTATGAAGTCCCGTTCATGATCGTGGTCCTCGGTATGATCCACGCCTACGGCACCTCTTCGATCTCAGCCCTCGCCGAAGTTCAGGCGGGCGGGTTCATGAACTGGCATCTGTTCAGGATGCCGCTCGGGGCAATCGTCGGGTTTATCTCGCTGATGGGGATGCTCGCCAAAAAGCCCTATGACACCCCGATAGCTCCCGCCGAGATTGCATCGGGACCGCTGGTTGAATACGGCGGAAAGCACCTGGGGATGCTCATGCTCCAGCACGAGTTTGCAGTCTTTATCGAGGTGGGGTTGTTTGTCAACCTCTTCCTCGGGGGCGGAGGACTGATCGCCTATATGATCAAATACGCCGCTGTCTATCTCTTTGCCACGATGATCTCGGCCGTTCTGGGCCGATTCAAGATCGAGCAGGTGGTTTACAGCTTCTACAAGGTGCCGCTCGCCCTTGCGCTTATACAGACGGCTGTTGTTGTCTTTACCGGACTGGGGGTGGAAATATGGCTGTGAACGGCGACTACAACGAAATGAATTTCAACGACGAAGACCTGAACGATTCAATCACCTTCCTGGACAAGATCAGGAACCTGTTCAGAAGCAAATCGATCTGGATGCTCCATTACTGCACCGGCTGCGGGGCAATAGAACTGCCTCCCACGATGACATCGCGTTTCGACATGGAACGGATCGGCATGGGCCCGATGGCCACACCGAGGCAGGCGGATGTCCTGCTTGTCACCGGTTATCTCTCCGTCAAGACCCTGCGGCGGGTCATTTACACCTACGAACAGATGATGACCCCGCGCTATCTGGTGGGCTTCGGCTCATGCACGTTGAACGGGGGGATCTATTACGATTCGTATGCTGTGATTAACAAACTCGATTATTACCTGCCGGTCGATCTCTATGTGGCGGGCTGTATGCCGAGACCGGAGGCAATCATGAACGGGTTCAATCAATTGATGGAGATGATCAAAAAAGGCGAGGCGACGGGCTGGAAGAAATACCAGAAGCATTATGAGGAGTATTACAAACCCAATCAGCTGCGATCGCTCGGGGAGGTGCGTGTGAAGGATGAATTCCATGAATAAAACAGAGACGATTATCACAAGTCTGAAAGAAAGATTCAAGATCAACAATACGGAAGAACCCGTCAGAAACCAACTGGCGGTGGATGTGGATGAGAAGGCATTCTATCCCTTGCTTTCCTATATCAAAGGGGCGGGCTGGGGTCAGCTGACATTGATCACCTGTATCGACTGGATCAACGTGAACAAATTCCAACTGGCCTACACATTCATGAACTGGGATAACGGGGTCACGCTGATTGTGCGGACTTATCTGGACCGGGAAACCCCGCATTTCAGAACGATCACGGATATCTATCCCGGGGCGGCCTATTATGAGCGCGATGTCCACGAATTCTTCGGCGTCACCTTCGAGGGTAATCCCGCATCGGAAAAACCACTCTTTCTCGAACTCTGGGACGACATACCGCCCATGAGAAAGGACTTTGACCCGATGGCATACTCGAGACGAAAATACCCGGACCGGGAATATAAGATCGATCTCGGGGAGAAGGCGGGTGAGACGGATGGGTAAGGATCTCAAACTCTATCTGGGGCCCAATCACCCCGGTATGCACGGTAATTTCTCCGTTCACATGTATGTGGAGGGCGACCGGATCAAACGGGCGAGACCGATGCCGGGAATGCTTCACAGGGGATTTGAAAAGCTCATGGAGAGGAGACTGTGGATGAACAACCTCGCGCTGATTCCCAGAATCTGTGTTCCCGAGCCGGACACCAACGAGATGGTCTATGCCATGTGTATCGAGGCGCTGGCCGGGACAGAGGTCCCCGAGCGCGCCCACTGGATCAGGATGATCATCCTCGAGCTCGCAAGAATTTCCAATCAGCTCATGTCACTGGGCGGTATCGGCGGCCCCACAGGGCTTTACACCGGACCGAACTGGGCCATTGCCGACCGCGATCTCATCCTCGACATCTTCGAGGCGATCACCGGTGCCAGGGTGTATCACATGTACATCGTTCCCGGCGGGGTCAGAAGAGACCTGCCCGAAGGGATTGAGAAGAAGATCACGGACTTTCTGGATTATCTTGAAAAGCGGATGCCCGAGTACGATGAGCTCATCCTCCAGAACCCCATGATCATCAAGCGGACAAAGGACGAGATTCTACTGCCCGAGGAGGTTGTCCGGGAGCTCGGCGTAACCGGCATCGGGATGCGATCCGCCACGGGCAAGCCGTATGACATCCGGAAGGTGGACCCCTATGCCCGGTATGAGGAAGTTGAGTTTGACGTGCCCGTCGCCAACTACTCCGATGCCTACACAAGGCTCAGTCTGAAATACACGGAGATCATGCAGAGCATCCGGATCCTCCGGCAGGTCCTTGTCAAGATGCCACAGGGTGACGTTAGAGCGGAGATCTCGCGGGGAAGCGCCCTCCGATGGAGGGTGCCGGCCGGCCAGGTCTACTGCCATGTGGAGTGTACCCGGGGCGAATACGGATACTACATGGTATCCGATGGCTCAGACCAGCCGTACAGAGTGGCCGTCCGGGGCGCTTCATATCCGCAGGGCCTTCTCGGGGTGGAGAAGTACCTCCCCGGGGAGAGAATCGAGGATGCGGCGATCTGGTTGGACACGATGGGCGTCTGTGCCCCCGAAATCGATAGATGAGGTGATTGATAATGTCTAAAAAAAGCTTTTTTTCTCCGGCAAGGGCCTGGCGGTATCTGACCAGAAAGCCGGTGACGCTGGAGATGAAGGATATATTTGAAAAACCCCGCGAAGCGGCCGAACGGTACCGGGGGTTTCACACCAACGACTGGGAAAAGTGTATCGGATGTGGAACCTGCTCACAGATCTGCCCCACGGATGCCATCGTGATGACCGAGTTCTCCGAGCTGCCCGACGAGGAGGGGTCCAAACCCGAAAGACCGGTCATCGACTATGGCCGATGCTCTTTCTGCGGACTCTGCGTTGACATCTGCACAACCGGTTCACTGAAGATGACCCGGGAGTACATTCACATCGACCCCGATCCCAACAGCTTCTTCTTCGTGCCGCGCGAGGAGGGCATCCATGAGACTGAATACCCGGAAGGGTACAAAAGGGACGAGGTCTCCGATCTACTCGATCTCGAACGCGTTGAGATGGAGATCCTCCCAGCGGAAAAAAGGAAGGACTCATTCCTCGAGATTGTCAAGGGGTTCTCCCATGAACAGGCCCAGATAGAGGCGGCCAGATGCGTGGACTGCTCAATATGCACCAAGACCTGCCCCGCAGGCATGGACATCCCCGATTATATCCGTGACATCTACAACCACGATCTTGAAGAAGGGCTGCGGGATATGTATAAGACCAATCCCCTGCCGGCCGTTTGCGGGAGGATGTGCACCCATAAATGTGAGACAGCCTGTACCATCACGAACAGGGGAGAGGCCGTCTCGATCAGATGGCTGAAGCGCTATATCGTCGACAACGTCGCGCCCGAAGAATACGGGGAGATCCTCCATCCCGGGATCGTCAAAAAGGCCGGTAAGAAAGTGGCGGTCATCGGTGGCGGTCCCGCGGGACTCTCAGCCGCCTACTACCTCTCACTGATGGGCTATGCGATCACCGTATTCGAGGAAAAGAACCGGATGGGCGGTGTCCTCAACTACGGCGGACCGTCTTACCGCCTGCCCGATGAGGCCTTTGAACAGGACTTGAACTATATTAAGCGCCTCGGTGTTGAATTCAGGACGAACACCAAAGTCGGGAAGGACATCACCCTCGACCAGCTCCATGAGGATTACGATGTGGTCTATGCCTCAACCGGCTTCACCAGGGGAAAGATCATTCCGTTCCCCGGCGCCGATCATGAACGGGTCATCTCTGCCATGGAGATACTCGAGCAGATGAAGGATTATGTCAGAGGCGGCGAGAAACCGTTCATACCGGAAAAGTTGGTGGTCATCGGCGGCGGGAACGTGGCCCTCGACGTGGCCCGATCGATGGTACGCCTTCAAAACCGGGAACACGGACTGTCCGACGTTCATGCCCTGGCACTTGAAAGGACGTTTGACGAGATGCCGGCCGATTTCGAGGAAAAAGACGAAGGCCGGGAAGAAGGCGTCATCCTCCATCCGGGCTGGGGCCCCGAGGAGATTGTGGTCAAAGACGGCGAGCTCAAATCCGTCCGGTTTAAAAAGGTTCTCTCCATATTCGACCAAGAAGGCCGGTTCAACCCGGAATACGATGAAAGCCAGAAGATCGAAGTCGAGGCCGACCTGGTGGTCCAGTCCATCGGACAGGCCCCCGACTACAGCTATCTCCCCGGGGACCTGCAGGAGAAGATGGCCATCAACCGCGGACAGATCGCCATCACAGAGGACGGTCAGGTCAAAGGCGTCCCCTGGCTATTCGCAGGCGGCGACATCGTGAACGGTCCGGATATCATCCACGGCATCGCCGACGGCCATAACGCCGCGAGAGGAATTGACAAATACATCATGGGATATTGAGGGAAAGGGGCTTCAGGTCCCAACGCTTCCTGAAGCGTTGGGAATCAGGGGTAAGGGGAATCAGGGGGACAGGTCCCTTGATTATGAAGTCGTAATCAAGGGACCTGTCCCCCTGATTCCCC
>CAZVWW010000160.1:0-4875 GCA_964631265.1 uncultured Thermotogaceae bacterium | reverse complement strand
TATTACTGCGCCGTTGACGGGGATAATCAGAACGACGGGTCCGAGGCCAGTCCCTGGAGAACACCCGGATATGCCTCCCGGCAGTTGGCAGCCGGTGATATGCTCATCATTAAAGAGGGGGAATATGTCCTCGGGGACTTTCCGGACGATATCATCACGCCTGCTTCCGGAGAGGAAGGAGCGCCGATTATCATTCAGGGAGAGGGGCCGGGCCGGACCGTTCTCAAGGGCTCTAATAATCTGTACTCAGGCATTATCCTCGACGGTGTCTCCAATATTGTTATCCGTGATCTTGAAATCACCAATGAGGCCTCCTCGATGTTCCGGGATGCGATAAACGCAACGGCGGAACCTGTCGAGCGGATCCTCTTTGAAAATCTTTATATCCACCATGTGGATGAATTCGGTATGAACTTCAAGGATATCTCCAACGCCACGATAACCCACTCGACCATTACCTATTGCGGATTTGGTGCTATCGGCGGACCCGGAGGAGATTCAGGCTGGCAGGACTGTGTGATATCGGACTGCTCACTTGCCTATTCAGGCCATTATTACCAGGGGGAGCTCAACAACCCGGACAATCCCTACGGCAGACCGGACGGGATCGGGCTTGAACCCTCGACGGGGCCTGTTGTGGTCAAAGACTGCCAGGTGATGCACAATCGGGGAGACGGTATCGATTTGAAAAACAGAAACGCCTCGGTTATGCGATGCGAGATAGCCAACAACTACGGGGACGGCCTCAAACTGTGGGGTGACGGCTCTCTGGCCGAAAACTGCCTGATCTACGGGACCGGGGACGGGGATATCAACTCCCCGTGGTCACCGGTTGTCATCGAACAAAGAAATGACCCCGGCGCTGAATTCAAGCTGAAAAACATCACGGTTCATGATAATCCGCTGAGACGCTCTTATTCCATCTATTCACAGTACAATATCTCAACGCCCCTGTCACTTGACATCATCAACTGCACCTTTTCAGATAGCTATGGAGTCGCCTTTTTCGGTGAGAATGTCGATCTTTCGATCAAAAACGCCAATTTTCATGCCCCGAACCGGGATGAGCAGATCATCTACAAAGGAGTGGAATACGATGCACAGGATCTTCAAGACTGTGCATTTGGTGAGGCGATTATCTCAGAAGATCCTGGTTTCATCAACCCGGTTTGGGGCGACGGGAGAGGCGATTATCATCTGACGGAGGGCAGCCCCCTGATCGATTCGGGTACTGCGACGGACGCCCCGAAAGATGACCTCAAGAAAACGACCCGGCCTCAGGGGAACGGTTATGATATCGGCGCCTATGAGCAGGCAGGAACCGGTAATGAGGTTGTGTGTTCGAGTTATTCCCAGATCCGGGATGCCATTGAATCGGCAGATTCAAGCGGAAGCCGGACGATTATTATTGAGCCGGGCACCTATGAGATGGAAATAGCCCTTATCATTAATACTCCCGGACTTTCAATAAAGGGGGACGGCTCCAACCCCTCTGATGTCGTGCTTGACGGGGGTGGAATCTTTCAGGGCAATTCGCATATCTTCCTCGTTTCGGCAAGCCATACCACCCTGGAGAACCTGACCTTGCAGGGGGTTGGCAATCATGCCGTTCAGGTCCGCGGTGAGCTCGGCGTGGATGATTTTTCGTTGAAGAACTGCATCATCCGCGATACGGGCGAGCAGATGCTGAAAGTCTCCTATGACCCCGATAATCCTTCGCGCCGCCCGCATAACGGACTTGTGGAGGGATGTCTCTTTGAATACACCGATGAATACGGGCCCCAATACTATATCGGCGGTGTTGATGTCCACAACGGGGTCGACTGGATTGTCAGAAACTGCACCTTCAGAAACATCAGAAGCCCGGCCGATGCTCTGGCCGAGCATGCCATACACTTCTGGAGCAACTCTGAAAACACGCTTGTGGAGAACAACACAATCATTAACTGTGACAGGGGGATCGGGTTCGGGCTGGGTGAGAGGGGCCATATCGGGGGAATCATCAGAAACAACATGATCTATCACGAGGATTCGGATGATTTCGGGGATGTCGGAATCGGCGTTGAGAATGCAGAAGATGCCCGGATATACAACAATACCATCTTTTTTGAGCACGATTACCCCAATGCCATAGAGTACAGATTCCCCGGGACTGTGAACTGCCAAATCACCAACAATCTGACAAACAAGGCCATATCAATGCGGGACGGGGCAAGCGGTTCTCAAACGTCAAATGTCACGGACGCCCTTTCAGAATGGTTTGTCAATCCCATCTCCGGGGACTTGCATCTTGCCGCTGCCGTCGGGCCTGTTATAAACAGCGGCAGTCCAATTGACGGGCTCACAGAGGATTATGACGGACAGACAAGGCCGATTGAAACCGGGATGGAGATAGGCGCCGATGAGGTTGACTCAACGACTTTACCTGAATGGCCCGACTCCCCGGTTGTTTATCCGGACAGTATCTTTAACACCTACGCCTACTCAAACGCCACAAATGAACCTTTGAAGAGCTATCAGGAAACGCGGGAGATCCGCGGGGATGATGGCGGGCAGATGGAACTCGCTTTCCGGCTTTATCATTACGGGGAAGAAAAGGAGGATCTTCCACTACTGGTACAGATCCATGAGTGGGGGGGCGATTTCGCCCGGATGGAGGATTTGGCGAGCTACTGTCCTGCTGAATACTCCTTTGTCATGCTCGCTTTTCAATTTATCCCCTCTTCGATCAACGAATCGTGCTGGTGGTACGGCACACACTGGGAAGGAGAGCTCCATCCCTGGGCTGAAGAAGCTGTCATAGCTATCATCAACGAGATCCGTGCAAATGACGCCTCAGAGGTCTTGAGCAATCTTGACAGCAAAATCCGTATCGACCGTAACAGGGTTTATCTCTTCGGACACAGTATAGGCGGGACCGGGACATTCCAGATCGGTTTGAGAAATCCCGATGTCTTTGCTGCCATTCATGCCCATTCCGGTTTTTCCACCTTTACGCCGGAAGATGACCTCTTTCGCCCTCTCTTTGAACGTGAGATTGTCGGCACAGCCTCTGATGGCGTAACAATCCAAACACCTTACGGCCCGCAGTCCGCAAGGGAATACACCGATCTCGATAATTTTCTTGACAATTTTCACGATAATGCTCAAGACCTCCCCTTTGTTCTGATAACAGCGGGCACAGGGGATGAACTGATATCACCGGAATATGGCGGAGACAGGGTGGGGAAAACGCTTGACCGATTACGGCAGGGATTTTTCTATCACCGGCATAACGGCGGGCACAGTGAAGATTGCTTTATTCAGTTGAACTGGCTGTTCAACTTCAGAAAAGATCAGGCCTATCTTGTTTTTACAAACAGAAGCGGGTTCGGGATATCCTTTGATGAGACCGTACCGATGGGCTCCTGGACGGATTATGTGAGTGGCGGCATCAACGATTTGTATGAGATGGGATGGGCCCCTTCCTCAATCGTTGATACAGAAGATGAGTTCTCCGTTACGCTGACCGGAGCGGGAACGGCTGACTGTACGATCCGGAATACGCAACGATTTGTGATTGAAGACGGCGAGCAATACTACTACAGGGTCAATGACGCGGGGGATTATCAAGCCATTGTTGCCGATACCCCGGGGCTGATAACACTTCCCGGCATCTCAGGGGGGGATAAGCTGACGCTCACTGCGGATCCCCTTTGATGAAACGTCTGACAATCCTCTGAAAGGCAGTTGTTATAACTCAATACCCGTTTACAGATGCTTCACGATATCGTCCAGGGTATGCTCGATAAAAACAGGGGCTGTTTTTCTGTGATCCAGATAAACGGGGTTCTCTGTGCCTTGAAAGGTCTGAGAAATCTTCTGAGTCCATCCGCCCGAATTGGCGTGAAGCACGATGGGTTTGGCATAGCCGTAGGCGGCGAAGATCTCGGTTGCCGTTCCTGAACCGCCTCCCACTGATATGACCAGATCGGCGTTATTGACAAGCACGAGGCTCCTCATGGATAAATCCAGTCCGGTATAGACAACCCGTTTGACAAACTTTGAGGGGGTGGCCATCATCTGTTTCTTATCCCATGGCAGTATCCCGACAATATCCCCGCCTGCCTCGCTTGCCCCTTTGGACACAATCTCCATAATGCCGTCTCTGCCGCCGTTCCATAGCGTATGACCTTTTTTCCCGATGAGATAGCCCAATCTGTAGACGTCCTTTTCAAGCTCTTTTACGGGGCTTTCGTTTATATTCCCTGAATAGCCAATGACAACAATTTCCATGATATCACTCCCCGAGATAATTATCGATGACGGCCCGGTCGTTGAAGACCGTCTCCGGATCCCCTTCAGCCAGGATGTCCCCTTTATGGATGACATACAGCCTGTCAACGATACGCTTGATATCATCAACATTGTGATCGGTTACGACAACTCCAATGCCCATGTTTTTCAGTTTAACACTCATCTTCTGAATATCTTTCACAGTCATCGGATCAATACCACTGAAGGGTTCATCCAGCAGGATGAACTTGGGATTTAATGTCATCATTCTTGCCAGTTCAAGTCTTCTTTTCTCGCCACCTGAGAGGCTCTTGGCACTCTGGGCGGCGAGATGCTCTATCCCGAACTCGGTCAGCAGCTCGTTTGTCCGTTCTTTTATCCGTCCTTTTTTATATCCAAGATTCTCGAGGACGAGCCGGATGTTCTTGCTGACGCTTAAGCCTGTAAAGACCGATACCTCTTGAGGCAGATAGGTGATGCCCTTTTTGGCCCGCTGATGGATCGGAAAATGGGTGATATCCTCGCCGTTCAACTTGATGCCCCCCTTTGTGGGAATTACGATCCCGAGCATCATTCTGAAAATTGTGGTCTTTCCGGCCC
>CAZVWW010000159.1:0-4883 GCA_964631265.1 uncultured Thermotogaceae bacterium | reverse complement strand
ACAAAGAACAGAGCCGGGTTGAAAGAGGCTTCCGGTTTCTCAAAGACAACACCTTACGGATCTGCCAGGTTCCCTTCAAAAAGACAGAGCGGAAACAAGCGTTACTCATGGTCATGGTCCTGACCCTGTTGATCTACAACTACCTGGAAAGAGAACTGAGACACCGGATCGAAACTTAAAAAGAAACCGTCGAGAATCATGTTAAAAAACGGTTCACCAACCCGCGATGAAAGCTTCTCTTTCATTTAGGTCGGGAAACTTTTCATATCGATAGTATAACGGGAACGCTTCTAACTCAATAGCCATAATCCTATGAGAAAAAACATCTGAAAAAGGGTTCGTAGTAAAAAAACCCACCAAAACTCTTACCTCTTACGCTTCTTTCCAAGGACAATAGAAAAGAACTCCTCTTTAGTAAAGTGCCCCCATCTCGCGGGCCACGCTTCTCTGTGATTTCCCTCTTTGCAAGACTGCTACGATGATTTGTTGCTTTTGAACCATCGTTATCATCCTTATTTTACCTCCATGCTTGTTTTTTGTCATGGAGATATTATATAGTCTTTTGCTCTAAATGGCACACTTTTCAGGTGATTTCTTGGCTCAGTTTTTTTAAAGAACGGGATCCCTGCCCCGGTGAAAACTTTGCAAACCGGTGCCTATTGGTATATAATAAATGTAAGAAAACCGGGAGTTGATAATTGCTTTGTCTAATAAGGAAAACGAACCTTCAAGGAAAGATCAACTGAAAGATAAAAAATACCAATACATCCTCAAAGCCACGAATGCCGGAACCTGGCAGTGGAACGTGCAAACCGGTGAAACCATCTTTAATGAAAAATGGGCTGAAATCATTGGTTATACATTGGAAGAACTCGAACCCACAACCATTGAGACCTGGAAGAAATTCACTTATCCCGAAGATTTGAAACTCTGCCAGGAGAAGTTGAAAAGCCATTTCAGAGGAGAAAAGGACTCTTACGAGTGCAAACATAGAATGAAGCATAAAAACGGGAACTGGGTTTGGGTGCTTGATCGGGGGGCCGTTATTGAATGGACGGATGATGGCAAGCCCCTTTGGATGTTTGGCACCCATATCGACATCACCGACCTCAAGGAAACACAGGAAAAACTCAGGAAGCAAACATACAAGCTTAATGAGAGAAACAAAGAGCTTTCCTGCTTCTACAAGATGTCCGAGATTGTGCAAAGCGGTGAGCACACCCTTGAAGAACTGCTGGAACAATTTGTTCATCTTATCCCGCCGGGATTTCAATACCCTGATCAAACCTGTGCCAGATTGACGTTTGACGAGACACGTTATCATACTGATAATTTTCGTGAAACGGACACTAAAATCACCGGCAATATTTATTTTCACGGAGCAGTTAAAGGGAGCTTGGAAGTCTTTCTTTTAAAGGATTTTACCAAAACCGACAAAGCACCGTTTTTGGATAAGGAAAGAAAACTTATTGACTCACTTGCCGAAAGAATCGGGAGAATAGCGGAACGAAAGATAGGCGAACAAAAACTGGTAGAGAGTGAGAGTAAATTCCGAAATCTGTTTGAAACCATGGCCCAGGGGGTGGTCTACCATGACAAAACCGGACAGATTATCTCAGCCAATCCGGCCGCGGAAAGGATTTTGGGCCTTTCTCTTTCCCGGATGCAGGGCAGAACTTCCATGGATCCGAGGTGGAAGGCAGTCCACGAAGATGGCTCGCCCTTTCCCGGAAAAGACCATCCGGCTATGGTGGCTTTGAGAACGGGCCAACCTGTTTACGGGGAGCTTATGGGGGTTTATCACCCGAAGGAGGGCGAATTTCACTGGATCAAAGTCAATGCTCTCCCACGGTTTTATAATGGCGAAGAGGAGCCGTACCAGGTTTATGCCAGCTTTGAGGACATCACAACGGAGGTGGAGGCACGGCAGGCGCTGCAGAAAAGCCGGGAAAAGTTTTTTCAACTGTTTGACAATATGAAAAGTGGCGTTGCCCTGTATGAGGCGGTGGACAATGGAAAGGACTTTCGAGTCATCGATCTCAACAAGGCCGGTGAAAGGATAGAAAACATCGACAAGGAAGAGGTTATCGGAAAAAAGGTAACAGATATTTTCCCGGGAGTCGAGGATTTCGGCTTACTGGAAGTCTTTCGAAAAGTCTGGGAAACGGGAGAGCCTCAAGATCACACTGACGCCTATTACAAGGATGAGCGAGTTGAAGGCTGGCGGGAAAACCGGGTGTACAAACTCCCCAGCGGTATAGTGGTGGCTGTTTATGACGATGTAACCGAACGGATAAAAGCCGAAGAGGAAATTAAAAAGTTTAAGACGATCACGGACAATGCCCTGACCGGAACCTGCATCACCGATATGAACGCCGACATTGTTTACATAAACGATTATTATGCCAACATACACGGCTATAGCCCCGGGGAAGTCATGGGAGAGAATATTGCCTTATTTCACACTTCTAAACAGTTAAACGAGATGATGGAAAAATCCAAACCGGTTTTTCAAAAGCAAGATAGATTCCCCGCCGCCGAGTTCTGGCACAAACACCGAACGGGCAAAGAATTTCCAATGCTGATGAGCGGGGTGATGATAGAAGACAAGGCCAAAGAACGTCGGTTTATGGCGATCTCGGCTGTGGATATTTCCCAGCAGAAAAATCTCGAATTCAGCCTTAAACAGCAGAAAGAGGAGTTAATGGCCTCGAATCAGGAAATCGAAGCCATGAATGAAGAGCTGCTGGAAAGAGAAAAAGAGGCCAGAAGGGCAAATCAGGCAAAATCCGAATTTCTCGCAACCATGAGCCACGAACTGAGAACACCGTTAAACGGTGTGATTGGTTTTAGCGAAATCCTGAAAAAGTCAGAACTAAACGAATCGCAGCAAGATTATCTGGAGATTATTCTCAATTCGGCCAAAAACCTGCTGGAGATTATCAGCGATATACTGGACCTGTCAAAGCTCGAATCCGAAATGACAAAGATTGAACCAAAACAAATGAATGTCAGGGAGACACTCAAAAAAAGCCTGGAGATTGTCGAGTCAAAAGCCAAAGAAAAAGACCTTGAAATCGGGATGACTCTAGCAGAGGATTGTCCGGAATATGTTCGATGTGATCCGGCCAGACTGAAACAGATCCTGTTGAACCTCCTCAGCAATGCCGTTAAGTTCACAGACAGAGGAGAAGTGACCCTATCGGTAGTGGTGAAAGAGATGAAAAAGGAAACGAAAACAGTTACATTAAGATTTTCTGTCAAAGATACCGGCATCGGGATTAAAGAGGAAGATCGGCAGAAGATCATGGAAGCTTTCACCCAGGTGGACATGTCAAACACGAGGGAATATGGCGGAACAGGCCTCGGACTAACGATTGCCAACCGGCTTTTGGACAGAATGGGAAGTTCCCTCCGCCTGACAAGCACGTACGGAAAAGGTAGCAACTTCTATTTTGACTTAACCTTGCCCTATGAAGAGATGCCCAAATCTTCACAAGATGAAAATGCTGATGAACAGGAAGGAACGATTCCTAAAATTGGAAACAAGACGATTCTCATCGCCGAAGACAACAGGAACAACATGAAATACGCCAAAACCGCCCTGAAGCTTATTTCCAATGATATCCGAATCTTTGAGGCCGGGGATGGACAAGAGGCATATGACCTGTTTAGGCAACACCGCCCCGATCTCATCCTGATGGACCTTGTCATGCCAGAGTTAAGTGGCTTTCAGGCAACAAAGATGATCCGGGAGAAGGACAAGCGTGTTCCCATTGTGGCGATGACGGCAAAGGCCCTCAGAGAAGACAGGGAGAAATGCCTCAAATCGGGTATGAATGATTTCATCAGCAAGCCGGTTGAACTGGATAAATTGAAAAAGGTGCTTGAAAGACATTTGGATGAAAACCGTTGAAAACAGAAGGTGTGCCCATTCTTAATAATCACACAACTTATCTCCGGCATGCTCCTCATTGGGTTAAACGGCGAAATATGCAACCCTGGTGAGGCATATTTTTATGAAAACCCCAAGTACGTCAAAACGTTTTGAGCCCGGGGGGTTATATGCCACTCTCAGAACCTCACCGTTTCGGAAAAATAACCCCACCTTTACGGAAAGGGCTCCATTCTTATTCTGCCTCTCTATTAGAAGAGTAAAAAAATGTGTTATATTTTCCGTGACGAACTTGTATCGATTATCATCCGGTGGGAGTTTGTATATGACCTCGGGAAACCGATGGGTTTTGGTGGTCCACAACGTCCCAACTGTTCAAGCCCGGGAACAAATCATCCAACATCCATTTGCTTGCGGTAAACACGCTTGAACAGAGGAAAAGGGCGCTGGAACTTTAGAGTTCCGAAGTCAAATATAACGCCTTACTTTTTTCATGTAATCCGCATATTGTTCCCCAAATTCTTTCAAGCACCATCTTTCTTCAGAAAGGATCAAAAAATGAACCGATACCTGAAAAACACCCAGTACGCTAAAATAAAGAATCGAGTGAATGAGGATGGCACATCCAAGAAAATACAGAAAAAAAGCGACGTACATTGGATTTCTGGAAAACCGGTATAACCCTTTTGTACTAAGTCCCTGCGCTTCTGGTTTGGAAAAATGAATGATTGAAAGCATATACAAGACGGCTCCGATAATGTAAATGATGATCCCTATCAAATCGACCGCTGTTTCAAAATGGATTTGCTTGAATAACGGAAAAATCAACAAAAACAAAGTGGTAAACTGATAAATGTAATAAGCCGTCTGTTCCTTCCCAAGGGTAGGCGGGAAAAAATTTGCTTTTTCCATAGAGTTTTTACCGAAAAAGGCCATAAATCCATAACGCAACAAAATAATCGGAAGAATCAGAAGAATGGCGTTCAAA
>CAZVWW010000158.1:0-4930 GCA_964631265.1 uncultured Thermotogaceae bacterium | reverse complement strand
GCATCGCCTTTTTATACTGTTCTTCATCCCGGTTTTTTTGAGGATCTTCAAAAAGTAATGGATATTTTCCCCTTAAATCTTCCATATTCTATTTTATCATATCCTGCTTTTGTAAAAGTTCTTTTTTTGAATCAATTAACGGGTTTCAAGAAAGGGGATGATTTTTTCCATGATATTAAAAACGACGTGTCCGTTGTTTGGGATAAGAAGGGACTTTGCGTCGGGGGCTGCGGCATCGATTTTTTCAGCAGATTTTTGAGTATCCACGGTAATATCGTTCTCACCGCCGATGTAGAGAACCGGCATAGACAGTTTTTTCAAAGCCGCTTCATCAAAAAGGGGTAAGGCTCCCATGCGCGGTTTGAAATGTTTTGCCACCAGGTTGGAAAAATCCATTACCTCTTTTGGTAGTTTTTCAGACCCGTAGATCTGTTTGCCCAGTTTTTCCATCCCTTTTTCTCCCATGATAGACAGAAAAATGGATTTGAAAATAAAAGATTTCTTCACCGGCATGATACCCGAAGAGGCGATCAGGATCAGTTTAGAGACTTTCTTTGGGTTTCTGATGGCAAAATCCAGGGCCATCCAGCCCCCTAAAGAATTTCCCATAAAAACGGCTTTGTCAACACCCGGTTGATCCAATAATTCGTTAATCCACAAAGAATTCTCATCTGTAGATAAGTTCAATCTTGTTTCATCGCTTTTTCCCGGCTCACCGAGTATATCAACGGCAAAGATTTGATGTTTTTTCCTTAATGCCTTAATATCCCCGGTCCACATCAGGGCATTGGTGGAAGAGCCGTGGAAGAGAAAGACAGGAGGATTTGATTTCTCTCCGGCTTCCAGAATATGCGTTCTCCCGAACGTTGTGTCAATGAACCGTTCATTGTAGGGAACATCCCATTTTGAAAGTATTTTGTCATAATATTTGAGGATTTTGGTTTTCCCTTCCTCTGATTTAAACACGGTTTTTACAACGGTCATTTTTTTCATCCTCCTATTCTGTTGAGATCGACAGAGAACTCAACATTGCTTCAGTGAATTTCAAGGTCCCCCACAACATGATGCGCACTTTTGATTCTTCCTCGATGTATTGCACATTCATAGTGGCCTTGCCGTATTCCGGGGTTTTGCTGCTTAAAATGGCGTTCATGCTGTTTACGATTCCCATTGCCTCATTCATGTCCTCCACGTCAATATCGATGACGGTGGAAACGGTAATTCTTTTCCTCTTTTTTGTTTTTTGGGAGTTCTCTTCCTCTTCTACAAAAGAATGCAAAGCATCATCCGGGATCCGCCATGCCTTTCCCACTTTTGTGGCTTGAAGCTTTCCTTCCCGTATATATCGTCTGACTGTTTTGGGATGTATTTGTATAAGCTCTGCCACTTCTTCTACATTATGGTATTTATTCATATAATGCACTCCTTATTATTCCTTATAATGGTATTATATGCCTTTATAAGGGAAATGTCAAGTTGGAAGAAATCAGGGGAAATCAAGGGGACAGGTCCATTGATTACGACTTCATAATCAATGGACCTGTCCCCTTGATTTTTATTCTTCAAATGTCAAGACAAAATTGAGTGCTCACTGTGATAGAATTAACCACAATAAAGGGAGAATTACCAATAATGATAGACGTTACAGGAGGGATAGTATTGGAACTATGGGATGTGTTGGACCAAAATGGAAATAAAACAGGGAAGACGATCAGGAGAGGCGAACCGTTCAATCCGGGAGAATACCACCTGGTGGTCTTTGCTTTTTTGAAAAACCTGAAAGGCGAATTTCTGATTTCAAAGCGCGCCCCGACCAAGATGTTTCCCAATCATTGGGAATTTCCCGCTGGATCTGCTCTTTCAGGGGAAACTAGTTTGGAAGCGATTATCAGAGAAACCAAGGAAGAAGTGGGTATCGATTTAAATCCTGAGAACGGCCGGCTTGTTAAAACCCTTCGGCATGATCCTCCCTGGCCTCAGTTTGCCGATCTTTGGCTTTTTGAACAGGAGATAAATGAATCCCAGATCGTATGCGATCCGGAGGAAGTGACTGAAGCCAGGTTTGTGAAACCGGATCAGATAAAGGATTTTGTAATGATTGATAAATTGGTTGAATATTGGGAAGTTGTGAACTGAATCATGAAAAAACCGGAACGAAGAGAATGTTATAAAGAGAAAAATAATTGGAGGAAGAGACAGCAGTTCCTTCCGGAACATAACAGAATAGAGGATGACTTGGTTCCTCAGGAAAAAGTTTGGGATTGGAATGGGAACAGGATTCATTTGGACTTTTATCCTGCTCCCCAATCTGATTACAAGGTTATCCTATTACATGGGGTTGGCGGCAACGGGAGAGTGCTTTCGTTTATCGGTGTGCCGCTTTATAAAAAAGGGATTGAAATAATAGCCCCTGATTTACCCGGATATGGCTGTTCCGAGGTAAAAGATGAGCATAGCGATTATTCCCATTGGGTACAGCTTGTCCGGGAACTGATTGAAGAAGAAGCCAAAAAGGACAACAAAAAAATCATCCTTTTCGGATTAAGTGCCGGGGGGATGCTGGCTTATCATGCCGGTTGTAATAACCGATACGTGAAGGGCATGATTTTCACCAGTCTGTTGGATCAAAGAATTCGGGATGTCCGGGATTTGTCAGCCAGGAATAAATTCATGAGCCGGGTTGGAATCGGCTTACTGAGCGTTTTAAACGGCATCAACGGGTCAACAAAACTGCCGATGAAAATGGTTGCCAACATGAATAAAATTGTCAATCACAAAGAAATTCTGGAGTTGTTGATCAACGATCCCCTTTCCTCGGGAGCAAAAGTACCGGTGCGTTTTATCATCTCCATGATCAACTACAACCCGGCCATTGAACCGGAGGCTTTTTCAGGCTGTCCCGTTTCACTGCTGCATCCTGAAGACGACAGATGGACGCCGACGCGTTTGAGTGAGCTGACGTTTAGTAAGTTTCAGGTAAAAAAAGAATTTAAAATCCTTGAAAATGCCGGGCATTTTCCCGTTGAACAACCGGGCTTGAAGCAGTTGGAAGAATGGAGCACTCGATTTATCTTGGAACGATAACAGAATCATCAGTTGCCAATGATTTACCCAGCGATTATAGCATCGTAAGATCACCGGGACTGGTACGCTGCTTATGTTTTTCTAATCTGTGTACCTGTCCCGGTGATCTGAACCTTATAAACCCTCTATGGTTTGAAAAACATTGGAAAAAAGCACAATCCAGGTCAAGAAATGCAGTAACGTTTCATGATAAAATTCTTTAAACCATTTCAGGGAGGAATCCGTGTGGAAAAAAAGCTGCTTAAAACGGTGGAACAGAATCTCAAAATGCTGGCACATACGATCGGTGAAAGACCTTCGGGATCTTTAGCCCATCAAAAGGCAAGACGTTTTATTGTCAAAACACTGCAAGATCTTGGTTATGAAACGCATGAACAAATCTATGACTGTCCTTATTGGGAATTTAAGGATATCAAATTAAAGCTGAATGAAGAACGTTTGCCGGTTGTCCCCAATCCGTTTTCACCGCCCTGCCGGATTGCTTATGAACCGGTCTGTGCGGCAACATTGGAAGAGCTTGAAAAGAAGGATTTTAAAGAGAAGATATTGGTTCTGCACGGTGAAATAACGAAAGAGCCGTTTATTCCGAAGAATTTTGATATCTTTAAGATTGAAGAGCAAGAAAAAGCAATAGAGATATTGAAAGAGGGCAAACCCGCCGCTATTGTTGCAGTGAGTCATCAATCAAAGTATTTTCCGCCTCTCATTGAGGATAGTGATTTTCCTTTTCCGTCGGTAACTGTATCCAAAGAAACCGGAGAGAAGATTTTAATGGAGAGCAGCTCAAAGATCGATTTGCAAATAAACTGCGAGAATCATATCAGTGAATCATCCAATATTGTTGCCAGAAAGAATATTTCAGACAATGAAGAAAGAACGATTCTCTGTGCCCACTATGACACAAAATACGGAACTCCCGGGGCGATCGACAATGCCGCAGGAATAACGGCAATGCTGACGCTGGCCCAACTTTTATCGGAAGCAAAGGGTTTGAGAGTGGAACTGGTTGCGTTTGGCTCAGAGGATTGTTATTATCCGGGGGATGTTCAATATTTCGATTTGTGCAAACCTTATCAGGCAACAATCAAGCGGGCGGTGAATATCGACGGGATTGCCATGGAGGGAAAGAGCAACTCTATGATTTATTTGACCCCGAGAGAAGAGGACCTGAACGTTTTAGACGATTTAAAAACGAAATATCCGGATATTCAGTCAGTCGAAGATTATTTTGAAGGAGACCATGCGTTGTTCTCCATGAGGGGAATTCCAGCGATTTCCCTTTCGAGTGTGGATATACACGATTTCATTAACGTGATCATCCACCAGCAAACGGATACGCTTGAAAAGGTGGATCCGGAAAAAATTGTGGAAATCGTTGAATTTGTCAAAGATTTTTTAGCAGAAAGTGGCTATTAAGCTTATTGCTTAGTTTTTAACCGGGAGGTACTTCAAAAAAATGAATGATAAATATCTGGAGCGGTACGTTGATAAGGTGTTTTTCGATTTAATCCATAAGCTCTGCAATATCGTTAACATTGTACTGAATTTCGGAACCAAAAAACCAGTTGATTATTGGAGTCAACGGTTTGCAACTCGCCGAAGTTAATGAGTTGATAGACCTCTGGTTGACGGTTAAACCGAAGGCGTTGTCACCTTCTTCTGAGGTATAGGCCTGCAGGCCAACCCGCCCCCCTCTGGTTTTAAAAGTTTTTGGTTAAAATGCTATAATAAGGGCAAAAGAAGGTGAAACCCATGAAAAGACTACCTATTGGAATCCAGGATTTCCGGTATATGATGGAAAACAATTACTTATACATCGACAAGACAAAATACCTGCACATGCTCA
>CAZVWW010000157.1:0-4981 GCA_964631265.1 uncultured Thermotogaceae bacterium | reverse complement strand
CAAAGCTTTATATATTCTCAGAAAACAATGCCCTTTATAACAGGATCCGACAAGGATTAAAAGAACCGGAAAAATGGTATTCACACCTCCATCTCGGCAGAAGTGAGGACTGGATCAATTTAAAGAGTGTTGAGAAAGTGAAGCTAAAGCGCGAAAAATACGCCGGTAAAACCGGTTTTTTAACCTGGGTCCCTTCTCCGACTGAGCATTATCATAAAACCGAATTCCCGGATTATCAAAAAACATTCCAAAAACTGAGTGGAAGAAGCCTTATCGTACCCGAGAAATATGAAATGGTGGAAATTGAAAACACCGTTTTAAGGAATTTCAACTGGAAGAAGGTCAAAATCCTGGAATCCCAGCTCTATCCCATAACCCTCACATCGGACTGTTTTGAATATTTCCTGGATCATGAAATTGATAACGGTAAAGAAATCATCACGCCAGTCATCTTTACCCGCATAAAGGGGGAAGATAAATGATATTCGCTAAAAGTGAAACAAACGGTAGACGTGTTGATCTCCTTAAACATACGATGGATGTCATAGATCAGTGTGACAGTATCGCCCTTACCTTTGATTTAAAACTCGAGGAAACCATGATTCTCAAGATATGTGCCGGATTGCACGATATCGGAAAGGTACTGCCCTCCTTTCAAAAAACAATCAATAACACCGATATACCAGACTACACGAATCATGTCATGGATTTGAAGCTTCCCCACAACTATTTTTCCATCTTTTTCATCAACAAAAAGAAAATACTGGATTTACTAAAAAACCTCAAGCAAAGCGGTAACCTCAAGCTCGATGAAGAATACTATCTCAAAACCATACTGAACGCCGTCACATTTCATCATTGGCGTGAAAATTCAATCGTACAGATTATCAATCCAATCCAACAATTACGAAACATCAAAAGAGAAGACGGCAAGATGATGGAAGATGAAATCAAACAAGCCCTTGATAAAATTGAATTTGAAACTGATAATGAGAGAATCCGGCTTGTTGATCTGATTCAATACGATGAAAACCTCTCCAACTATATCCAAAAAAATGGAACCCTTCTTGAAACCGGCATGATCACCCCCCCTTATCTGCTCGCTTTTCTTCCGGAAAGAATAAAAGACAAGTCCTCTATGATAGATGAAAAAACAAGGACAAACGTCTTTTATCTGGGGTCGCTCATGCGGGCCGATCACTACGCTTCTTTTTGCGAACAGGAGGTCCATCTTCCAGATTATTCCAAAAGCACAGTGGAAACTGGATCTTTAGACACTGAACAGATCATTCAAAGCTTAAAACGAAAGGCCGAAGAAGACTGGAAAACTGATTTAAACAATACCTGGCAGTATTCAGACTTTCAACAGGTTACAGACAGGAAAAAAGTCATACTTCTCGCCCCAACCGGATCCGGGAAGACAGAGTTCGCCTATTTGTATGGCAGTGGAAAGAAGATCATTTTCTCTTTACCGTTGAGAGCAGCCGTAAACAAAATGTACGAGCGCAGTATCAAAGATTTCGGCGACCAAATCAGTGTCATTCTCCATTCTGATTCACAAATCATGATATATGACAGCCTGCTGAAAAAGAACAACGGCAACGATTTAAGTAATGATGAAATAACAAAAATACGTGCAATAACAAACGTTTCAAGACAGTTGGGCTATCCCATCCAAATATGCACAGGAGATCAGATCTTTCCTCTCGCGCTGAAATACCCTGGGTACGAGAGATTATTCTCAGTTTTAACCCACTCGACAATGATCATCGATGAAATACAGGCATATGATCCTCAAGCAATCGCCGTTGTTGTCTCGCTCATACAACAGGCCACAATCATGGGAACGAAAATATTGCTCATGACAGCCACTCTGCCTGATTTTGTTAAACCCGATCTGAAAAAGGCCTTTGATGTTGATAGTCTAAACGAGATAACCATTGACAAGTACCGCCAGTTCGGAGACAACAAAAAACACAGAATTACAGTTGAAACAAAAGGTCTGGACAATGAACAGACAATTAAACAGATACGCCGGTTAAAACAGGAAGGCAACAGAGTTCTAGTGATTAGAAACAAAGTCAAAAATGCCCAGAGCGCCTATCAAGCTCTGAAAACAGAACTCGGCAACAGTGATAACCTTTTCCTCCTCCATTCTAAATTTACCGCAAAAGACAGAAAAGCGAAAGAAAACGAGATAACTAATACTCACTTCACCAACCCAAAAAAGGTTGGAGAAGAAGGAAAAATCCTCATTTCAACGCAAATCGTTGAAGCAAGTCTTGATATCGATGCTGATTACCTCTTCACAGACATAGCACCCGCCGATTCGCTTGTGCAAAGAATGGGAAGAGTATACAGAAGATACCGGGAAGGAGATCATGTCCCTGAAGAACCAAACATCCTCATCTTCACGGGAAAAAAGAATGACTCCGCACTTTACACAGGAGTCTATCCAAAAGAAATCATCAAAACCACCGTTGAAAAACTGAAACAGATTCAAAAAGACAAGGATGGCGTCATGGATGAGAAGTCAAAAAAAGAAGCCGTTGAAACCGTCTACGCATTAAAGAATTTTGAAAAAACCGACTACTATAAACGTTACAAACGAACGTTGGCCCTCCTCAATTCGGGGTATACCTCCGATACAAAAAGAGAAGCCCAAAGACAGTTCCGAGATATCGTTCAAATCCCCATCATCCCAATCAATCTGAAAAAGGAAGTCCGGAAAAAACTGACACAATTATCCGGCTCTTACTTAAATTTCAGAAAGGCAATAATCGATCCATTCGTTGTTGGAATATCGCCATGGGAGGTTCAAGAGAACGACCTCGAAGCGGAACTGGAGCTAAAAGAGAATTATACCTTTTACTATTCAAAGAAACACCGATATGACAAAGATATGGGGTTACGCTTTTTTAATAAGGGAGATGAATCAAAAGATGGCTCAGATGATGAAGAAAACAGTGAAAAAGAACCAGAAAACATTATCTGATCATGGATAAAGACAAAATCGGTGGAACGCTGATTGCTTATTATTATATCTGCAAAAGAAAACTGTATCTATTTGCCAACAACATCCGTTTTGAAGACTTTTCAGATCTGGTTAAAATCGGTAAAAACACTCATAAAGGTCATTACAATTACAAACCTTTCAAAGAAGTTGAATTCAAAGGTTCAAAATTCGATTTTCTTAAAGTAAAGAACGAGGTCATTGTCAGCGAGGTAAAAACAAGCAAGGCACTTGAAGAAGCCAGTATCTGGCAATTGAAATATTACATCTGGCAGTTAAAAGAGAGCGGGATCAACTGCCAAAAAGGAATGCTCCATTATCCCAAGCTAATGAGACGAATAAAGGTCGAGTTGACAGAAAAAGACATTGAAATCATTCAAGAAACAGAAAAGAAAATCAAAGAAATCATTCATAAAAAGAAAATCCCCGAGCCCATCAAAAAGGGATACTGCAGCAGATGTGCTTACTATGAATTTTGTTTTATTTGAGAGGTGATCATGAGCAAAAACTATTACATTTTCAGCTCCGGACAAATAAAAAGAAAAGACAATACCCTTGAATTCAGGAATGAAACAAGGAAGAAAAGTATCCCCATTAATGATGTCGAACAACTGTTCTTTTTCGGAGAAGTAACCCTTAATACAAAATTACTGAGTTTTTGTTCCAAATACGGAATAGTCCTGCATTTTTTTGGGTATTATGGCAATTATTGCGGGTCTTACTGCCCGCGAGACAACCAACTCTCAGGTCTTGTGAAAATAGAACAGGCACAGCATTACCTTGATGAAACAGCACGACTAATAATTGCCAAAACCTTCGTTTTAGGCGCACTTCACAATATCAGAAGAACGATAGAGAAAAGGAAAAAGCAATCAAAAATGATAGAAGCAGTTCATAAAGAGCTGGAACCCTATTATGAAAAAATTGCAGATACCGATTCAATCAACCATCTTATGAGTACTGAAGCCCATTTCAGAAAAAAATATTACTCCATTTGGGAAGCAATAACAGAATGGGAATTTGAAAAGAGAGTTTACCACCCTCCCTCCAATCCCATCAACGCTTTGATCTCATTCGGGAATGCCCTTTTGTACTCTCAGACAATTAAAGAGATATATAAAACACCCCTTGATCCAACCATCAGTTATCTTCATCAGCCATCTGAGAGAAGATTTTCACTTGCGCTGGATTTGTCGGAGATCTTTAAACCCGTGCTGGTTGACAGGTTGATATTCAGACTGATAAACAACAAGACAATTAAAGAGAAACATTTTTTGACTGAACTAAACGGTACATATTTAAACGAGGACGGGAGAAAAGTAATAACAAAGGAATTTGACAATCTTATACAAAGCACACTCTACCACCGAAAACTTAAACGAAAAGTCAGGTACAGTTCTCTAATAAGGCTTGAAGCCTTTAAATTATTAAAACACATTCTCAGAGAAAAAGAGTACAAACCATTAAAGGCCTGGTGGTAATTTGAAAATCATACTGGTTTACGACATTAGAATTGAGGATGAAGAGGATAGAAAAGGCCAAAGGAGACTGAGAAAAACGCACAAGATCTGTAAAAAATATCTGACCATCATTCAGAAATCAGTTTTTGAAGGTGAATTAACCAGAGGAACCTTTTTAAGCCTCAAGCAAGAATTATTACAGGTCATTGACAAAGAAGTTGATAATGTTGTCATCTACAAGATGGAAACAGATACAGCCTATAATAGAGAAATAATAACCAACACAGAGGATCCAACATCCAATTTCATATAACCTGTCAACAAAACCTGATCCTTTGACGCAAAATATGTTATTATAGCCTCTGTAAGGAAGACTATCAGCATATTTCGTTTGCTGTCATTATCTGCCAATGAGGAATTTGAATATATTAAACACTTGTCCGCCGGTATGTCAATCTTCTGTCATTATCTGCCAATGAGGAATTTGAATGTCGTAAAGAGAAAAACT